>JAUXPG010000177.1 GCA_030683915.1 Gemmobacter sp. | reverse complement strand
ACCGGCACCCGCGTCTTGCTGGCCATCATGCCCGGCAGATGCGCGGCACCGCCCGCCCCGGCGATGATCACCTTCAGCCCACGGTCGACCGCCGTCTTGCCATAGGTCCAAAGCCGGTCCGGCGTGCGATGGGCCGAGACGATCCGCGTCTCGTAGCTGACCCCAAGTTCGTCAAGGATCGTTGCCGCCTCTTTCATCGTGGGCCAGTCCGACTGGCTGCCCATGATGATGCCCACATCCACCGTTCCGGCCATCCGCGCCCCCTGGATCTACATGCGCGCAGTAGCCCGCAGGCGCGGCGCGGTCAACGCGGGTCAGGCAATGATGTCGGGAATCAACCTGTCTTCGAGCCGCGAGATATGGTCCTTGAGCGCCAGCTTCTGCTTTTTCAGCCGCCGCAGGGTCAGCTGGTCGCCCCGGCCCGAGGTTTCCAGCGCGTGGATGGCACCATCAAGGTCCCGGTGTTCCCGGCGCATCACCTCAAGGCGAATGCGGATCATGTCTTCGCTGTTCAGTTCGGTCGGGGCGTTCATCGCTGGCTTCTTGTCCGAGTCGCGGGCTTGCTGGCCGACAGTATAGCGATTCGCGGCCAAGCAGGGAAGAATTCCGGGGGGCTTGTCGGGACAATCCGGGTCTCCCATATTGAGGACGTGGGCGCCTGAAGCCGGGGCCCGCCGGACATGTCGCTTGGACCAAGGGCACCGCGAAATGACAAAAAGCAGTTTTGGGGGCCACCCCTTTCTTCTGGGCTTCGAACAGCTGGAACGGCTGGTCGAACGGACCGCCAAGGCGGGGGCCGATGGCTACCCGCCCTACAACATCGAACGTCTGGGCGACAACGATTACCGCATCACGCTGGCGGTGGCAGGTTTCCGCGACGGTGACTTGCAGATCACGGTCGAGGATCGGCAGCTTGTGATCCGCGGGCGGCAGGACGACGGCGAAGATACCCGCGTCTTCCTGCATCGCGGCATCGCGGCCCGGCAGTTCCAGCGCAGTTTCGTTCTGGCCGATGGGGTCGAGGTGGCGGGTGCGCGGCTGGAGAACGGCCTGCTGCACGTCGATCTGCGCAGGTCTGTCCCCGAACCCGTGGTGCAGACCATCCGTATCGTCAGCATCTGAAACAGGAGAAGCCCGATGGACACCCCCTTTGATTTCGGACCCGAAGCCGGCACCAACATCGTCTATGTCCGCCCGGTGGCGGTGGCGGAGCTGCCGGAACCGCTGCGGACGCAGGCCGAAGGGTTGCACACCATATATGCCGTGCACCGCCCGGATGGCGAGCGGTTGGCGCTGGTGCGTGACCGCAAGCTGGCCTTTGCACTGGCCCGCCAGCACGATTTCGCGCCGGTGAACGCGCACTGACAGCCGGCGCCGTGGGGCGCCCGGCCCGGCGGGTCAGGGCGTCAGACGGCGCGCGGATTCGGCCAGGTCGATGGCCGGGTCGAACCGGCCGTGCACTAGAAATTCCAGCACCTGCGCGATCACCAGCGGCGCGTTCATCATGAAGGTGTGGGTGACCGGCAGGGTGATGTGATCGGACATGCCCGCCACCCGGGTGCTGGCGACCGACACCTTGCCATCGTCGGCGCCGATGATGATGGCCGAGGAGATGGGGTTGAGCGACCTGTCGCCCGCAATCACCCCGAGCGGAAAATCGACCGGAGGCAGGCTGCGCGGCACGGATTCCACACCCGTGCCAAGTTGCAGGCCGGCGGGGCCGTTGACCCATTCGAACGCCCCCATCGTGCCGAGCGCATCCACAAGCTCGGACCCCCGGTTCGGCGGCGCCAGCATGACCACCCGACCCAACCGGGGCAGGTGATGTTCCAGAAGCCACAGGCGCACAAGGATACCGCCCATCGAATGGGTGACGAAATGGATGTCGCCTTCGGGGCCGCAGGCGGCGACGGCGGGGCCGATATGCGCCTCGGCCAGATCGCCAACGGCCGCCGCCTGCGACGGGTAGCCACGGTTGACGACCTGATAGCCCTTCGACTCCAGCGCCGCCTGCATCAGCAGGAGCGATGTCTCGGACCGGGCGAGCCCGTGCAGCAGGACCACACAATCGGCCCGCGCCGACAGCGGCAACAGGGAAAGGACGAGCGAGAGAAGCAGGTGTTTCATGCCCCAGACCGTGGGCACCGCAAGGCCGGGGTGCAAGTGGACACTGGACATTTCCTTGTGTCCTGCCGCAGAAATCCGCACATGAAACCCCGTTCCCCCCGTCTGGCCGCGCGTGCCATCATTTTGCATCATGATCGTTTGCTGATCGTGAACGCCTATCCGGCGGGCCTGTCGGACCTGTGGTGCGCGCCGGGGGGCGGGGTGCATGCGGGGCAGTCGCTGCCCGACAATCTGGCGCGTGAGGTGCAGGAGGAATGCGGGCTGGTCGTGGACGTGGGCGCGCCCTGTCTGGTCAACGAATTCCACGACCCGGCGTCCGGGTTTCACCAGGTCGACATCTATTTCCGCTGTACGATCCGCGGCACGATTCCGGCGGTCTGGACCGACCCCGAGGGCATCGTGACCGAGCGGCGGTTCGTCACCCGGACGGAACTGGCGGGGCTGCGGCACAAGCCCGACAGTCTGGCGGGGGCGGCGTGGGGGAGTGGCATCCTTTATGACCCGCTGGAGGTGATCGTGCGCTGACCCTTGCCGACGCGGCCCGCCGCGCCAGATACCCGCCCCCCTGACACCGGAGCCGACCCAACCCATGCCAGCCATCATTCCCCGATCCGCCCTGATCCTTGGCCTTGCCGGGCTGATCCCGTTCGTGTGGGGCGGGCTGACGGTGTTGGCCCCCGATCTGGCGGACTGGTCGGCGGGGCGTTTGGGCGCACGGTTCACCGGGCCTTATGTCGGGCTGGCCTATGGGACGGTCATTCTGGCCTTCATGTCGGGGGTGCTGTGGGGCTTCGCCACCAAGGCCGAAGGGACCGACGCGGCCCTTGGTTATGGGTTGAGCGTGATCCCGGCCCTGTGGGCGTTCTTCATGGTCGGGGGCGGGCCGGTTTCGGCGGCGATCAACCTGATGGCGGGGTTTGTCGGGTTGCTGGCGCTGGACTGGCATTTCTGGCGGGCCGGACTGGCGCCCGCGTGGTGGCTGCGGCTGCGGATGGGGCTGACTGCCGCGGTGCTGGCCAGTCTGACCCCGATCGTGATCTGAGCACTGTCCCTCGGAGGGACACAGGCCCGACGCAGCAATTCCAAGGGGTTACGCAGCCGATTTAACGACTTGTTAACCCCTGCCCATCGCCATCTGCCCCCCTGACCGCCCGGCCCAAAGCGGGCGGCGGTGTCAGAACCCACCCAGCAGAACACCGAAGGCGGCGGCCCCAAGGCTGAGGGCGCCCCCAAGCGCCATCCAGATCACGGGATGCGTGCCGCGCCGGACCGGCGGCGGCGTGGGGTTGGACTGGCGGATCAGCGCGGCTTCGAGCAGCGCGGGCAGGCGCGGCCCATAGCGGCCCAGCACCTGCGCCGCCTTGCCCAGATCGCGCAGCAGCGCGAGCGGGCCGACGTTGCGTTTGATATAGCCTTCGACCACGGGGCGCGCGACTTCCCAGATGTTGATATGCGGGTCGAGCGAGCGCGCGACGCCTTCCACCACCACCATCGTGCGTTGCAACAGGATAAGCTCGGTGCGGGTCTGCATGCCGAACCGTTCGGTCACCTCGAACAGATAGGCCAGCAGGCGGGCCATGGAAATGCGGGTCGCATCCATGCCAAAGATCGGTTCGCCCACCACGCGCAGCGCGCGGGCGAATTCGTCGATGTCGCGGTCGGCGGGCACATAGCCCGCTTCGAAATGCACTTCGGCCACGCGGCGGTAATCGCGGCGGATGAAGCCGATCAGGATTTCGGCATAGACCCGGCGGGTGTATTCATCGAGCCGGCCCATGATGCCGAAATCATAAAAGATCAGATCGCCGCTGGCCGCCACCTTGAGGTTGCCCTGATGCATGTCGGCGTGGAAGAAGCCGTCGCGCAGCGCGTGGGACAGGAACAGTTGCAGCACCCGCGTGCCCAGCACCTTGCGGTCGTGCCCGGCGGCATCAAGCGCGGCAAGGTCGGCCAGACCGATGCCTTCGGCCCAGCCGAGCGTCATCACCCGGCGGCCCGAAAAATCCCACACCG
This sequence comes from Gemmobacter sp., assembly GCA_030683915.1. GTDB lineage: Bacteria > Pseudomonadota > Alphaproteobacteria > Rhodobacterales > Rhodobacteraceae > Wagnerdoeblera. The sequence goes on along the minus strand of JAUXPG010000177.1, from coordinate 9,690 downwards.
GCTGGGGCACCTTGATGCCTTCGTCCTTGGCGGTGTTGGCGGCAAATTCACCGGCGGCGGCGGATTCGAGCCGCAGGTCAAGTTCGCCCATCACCACGCCTTCGAAATGCGTGATCACATCGGTCGGGCGCAGGCGGCGGGAAAACGGTGCCAGCCGTTCGATCAGGGCGGCAGCAAGGTAGAACGCGTCGATATCTTTTTGAAAGGCGCGTTCGATGCCGGGGCGCAGCACCTTGACCGCGACCTCTTGCCCCGAATGGGCCAACCGGGCGCGGTGGACCTGTGCGATGGAGGCGGCGGCGACGGGTTCGGAGAACTCCGAGAACGCCTGTTCGACGGGAACTTGCAGTTCTTCTTCGATCATCCGTTTGGCGATGGCCGAATCGAAGGGGGGCAGGCGGTCTTGCAGGTATTTCAGCTGTTCGGCCATTTCGTCGCCCACCACATCGGGGCGGGTCGAGAGGATCTGGCCGAACTTGATGTAGGCGGGGCCGAGCACGGTGAGGGCGCGGGTGACGGGGGGCAATGCCTCGTCCCCCTTGAGGCCGAACCATTTGAACGGCCAGCCCAGCACGCGCGCCGAGAGCCGGACGCTGCCGGGGGCGCCGAAGGCATCAAGCACGACGCCAATGGCGCCGGTGCGTTCCAGCGTGGCCAGCGTGCGGACAAGCCGCCAGAAATTGTGCGGTCCGCGCATCTAGAGTTTCCAGCCGGAATGCAGCGCGGCGATGCCCATGGTCAGGTTGCGGTATTTCACCTGCCCGAAGCCTGCATCGCGGATCATCTGGGCAAAGGTTTCCTGTTCGGGGAACTTGCGGATCGATTCGACCAGATACTGATAGCTGTCGCGGTCGCCCGCCACCACCTGCCCCATCACCGGGATCACGTTGAAGGAATAGCGGTCATAGGCCCATTGCATCAGGTCGTTGGGAATGTGGGAAAATTCCAGCACCATCAGCCGCCCGCCGGGGCGCAGGACGCGGTAGGCCTCGGACAGGGCATCGGCGATGCGGGTCACGTTCCGGATGCCGAAGCTGATGGTGTAGACATCGAAGCTGTTGGCGGGAAACGGCAGCGCCATCGCATCGCCCACCACCCAGTCGAGCCGGTCGGCAAGGCTGTCGGCCTCGGCCCGCTGGCGGCCTTCGACCAGCATGGATTCGGTCATGTCGCAGACGGTGGCGGTGGCGCCGGGGGCGCGGCCCAGAAAGCGGAACGCCACGTCGCCGGTGCCGCCCGCGACGTCGAGCAGGCGCTGGCCGGGGCGCGGGGCCAGCCAATCCATCATCGCGTCTTTCCAGATGCGGTGGATGCCAAGGCTCATCAGGTCGTTCATCACGTCGTATTTTGAGGCGACGCGGGTAAAGACCCCGTGGACCATGCCCGCCTTGTCGGCTTCGGGCACATCACGAAAGCCGAAATGCGTCGTCGCCTCGTTGTCCCCGGTCATGCCGCGCCCTCGCCCGAAATCCGCCATGTGCGGCATATAGCGTTGCCAGCACAGAGGGGAAACCGGCATTCTGCCACAGAGGGCTGTCATGGGGTTCGATGATCCGCTGATCCTGACCTTCGTGGCGTTGTCGCTGCCGGTGCTGGCGCTGAACCTGGCGGGGTGGTGGGCCACGCGCCACAGGCCGGGGGCGCGGCTGGCGCTCACGCGCGGGGCGTTGGCGTTGCGGGCTGCGGGCGCCGATGCGGGTGTGGCCCAAGGGCGCGGCCTGTCGGAAACGCGGCTGCGGACATCGGCGGGGTTGCGGGCGGTGCTGACGGGCGCGACGCTGGGGCTGGGCGGGGTGTTGCTGCTGTTGCAGGACGCCGGGTTGCTGCGGCTGGCGCAGGGCACGGTGCCGTGGCCGGAATTGCTGCTGCTGGCGGGCATGGCGTGGCACACGCTGGCGATGTGGCTGTGGGAATTGCGGTTCGACGCGGTGGGACTGTCGGCCCCCTTGCTGATCTTCGGGCGGCGCACGCGTCTGTGGCGCGATCTGGTCGAGGTGACGGATGACGGGCCGTTCACGCTGCGGCTGCATTTTGCAGACGGGGCGGTGATTGGCGTGCCGAAACAGGTTGTCGGGTGCGCCGCGTTGCTGCACATGGCGGACCACTGGCTGCGCCAAGATCAGGGACCGCCCGATGCCCGAACTGCCCGAGGTTGAAACCGTCCGTCGCGGCCTTGCGCCGCTGATGGAGGGCCATGTGATTGCCACCGCCGATATCCGCCGCCCCGACCTGCGCTGGCCCTTGCCGCCCGACATGGCGCAGCGGCTGACGGGCCAGCGGGTGCTGGGGCTGCGGCGGCGGTCGAAATACATCCTTGCCGATCTGTCGGGCGGTGAGACGGTGCTGATTCATCTGGGCATGTCGGGGCGCATGCTGATCGCGCCGGGGGCGGGCGACGGGCAGATCCTGGGCGACTATGTGCATGCCCATGCCGCGCCGCAGACGCATGACCATATCGTGCTGACAATGGATACCGGCGCGCGCGTCACCTTCAACGACCCGCGCCGCTTTGGCATGTGGGATATGTTTCCCACCGCCGGCACCCATCCGCTGCTGGAGGGGATCGGGCCCGAGCCTTTTGGCAACGCGTTTTCCGATGTATGGCTGGCGAAGCGGCTGGCGGGGCGTCGCACACCGATCAAGGCCGCGTTGCTGGATCAGGCGAATGTCGCGGGGCTGGGCAATATCTATGTCTGCGAGGTGCTGTTCCGCGCCGGCATCCACCCGGCCCGGCTGGCGGGCGATCTGGACGGCGGGCAGGTGGCGCGGTTGGTGCCGTTGATCCGCGATGTGCTGGCCGAGGCGATCGAGGCGGGCGGATCATCGCTGCGCGACTATCGGCAGGCGGATGGCGAGCTGGGCTATTTCCAGCACGCGTTCCGGGTTTACGGCCGCGAAGGCGCGCCCTGTGCCACCCCCGGCTGCACCGGCACGATTTCGCGCATCGTGCAATCGGGGCGGTCCTCGTTCTTCTGCGCGGCCTGCCAGAGATGACTTGATCCCCGCTGCGGTCCTGCTAGGAGTCGCGCCAGCCAATCTGGGGGTCCTGCCATGGCATACGAAACGATCATCGTCGAGATCGAGGATTACGTCGCCCTTGTCCGGCTGAACCGGCCAGAGGCGTTGAACGCGCTGAACGCAAAATTGCTGGGCGAGCTGACCGAGGCGCTGACCACGCTGGATGCCAACGACAAGGTGCGCTGCATCGTGCTGACCGGGTCGGAAAAGGCGTTCGCCGCCGGGGCCGACATCAAGGAAATGTCCACCAAATCGTTCGTCGATGTGTTCGGCGAAGACCTGTTCGCCCCCGAATCAGAACGGCTGCTGCAGGTCCGCAAGCCGATCATCGCGGCCGTGTCGGGCTATGCGCTGGGCGGCGGCTGCGAATTGGCCATGATGTGCGATTTCATCATCTGTTCGGACACCGCCAAGTTCGGCCAGCCCGAAATCAACCTTGGCGTGATCGCCGGGATGGGCGGCACCCAGCGCCTGACCCGATTCGTCGGCAAGTCAAAGTCGATGGACATGCACCTGACCGGGCGCTTCATGGACGCAGCCGAGGCCGAGCGGTCTGGCCTTGTGTCGCGGGTGGTGCCCGCCAAGGACCTGATCAAGGAATCGATGGCCGCCGCGCGCAAGATCGCGGAAAAGTCGATGCTGGCGGCAATGGTGGCAAAAGAGGCCGTGAACCGCGCCTATGAAACCACCATGCGCGAGGGCCTGCTGTTTGAACGCCGCGTGTTCAACAGCCTGTTTGCCACCGAGGACCAGAAGGAAGGCATGAACGCCTTTGTCGAAAAGCGCACGCCCCAGTTCCGGGACCGTTGACGCGCCCTCTTTCCTTTGGGGCGGCGATGGTGTATGCGCCGCCCTACATGCGCGTGGGCCCGCTTAGGCAAGCAATGAACCGGACGGTTTGTCCGGGCTTGGGGTCTGTGACGCAACCGTAACCGCAACAGACCCGGAAGACCCGAAAATATGGCCAATACGCCTCAGTCCGAAAAACGCGCCCGCCAGTCCGAAGCCCGCTATGCCGTCAACAAGGCCCGCCGCTCGCGCATCCGCACCTTCCTGCGCAAGCTGGAAGAAGCCATCGCCTCGGGCAGCGCCGACGCGGCCAAGGCGGCGTATGCTGCGGTGCAGCCGGAACTCGCACGCGGCGTGACCAAGGGCGTGCTGCACAAGAACACCGTGTCGCGCAAGCTGTCGCGCCTGTCGTCGCGCGTGAAGGCGCTGTCGGCCCCGCCGCAGGCCTGAACCCCAATTGATTGACCGCTTGGCAAGGCGCCCCGTTTCGGGGCGCCTTTTGCCATTCCCACCGCCGTTTTGCCGGGACTGTGGCAAAGGTGCCAAAGCCGGAAGATTCGAATTCGGGAAAGACCGAGTCAACAGAGAAGTTCGGTTGCAGGCGCCACCACCGGGTTGCTAGTTTGCCTGAGCGATTCACATCGTCTCCTGGGGGGGGACATGCAGATCGCGGGGGATTCGCTGCCAAGTTACTGCAAGCCCCTGCTTTTGTTGAACAAACGCGCGTTGCGGGTGTATGTGCCTGGTTGCTTCACAGCCTGGTGCCGACCCGTGATGGTGTTTGGCGGCCTGATGAGGGCCGTCCCCCGCCGGTTTTGGTGGTCGCCAATGTGTGTGGTACGGGCTGCAAAGCCTTTTTGGTGACAACAACAACGATAAAGCGTTCGGACGGGGCAAATGACCGAAGATACATGGGGGCAGGTGCGTGAGGAATTACTCAAGCGGGTTGGCCGCAACAACTACCTGACCTGGATCGAGCCGCTGCACTTCACCGACCTGTCGGAAGGGGTTGCGCGGTTTACGGTGCCCACGAGTTTCCACGGCGAATGGGTGGCCCGCAACTTTGGCGACCATATCCGGCGCGAAATGCTGGGCTCTGGCGCCGAGGTGACGCGGGTGGAGTTTTCGGTGGCCCGTCAGGGCAGCCGCCCCGCCGCGCCAGCCGCCCGCCCAGCCCCTGCGCCGGCCCCTGCGCCGCAGCGCGGGGCAGAGGACGATCTGGCGGGCAGCCCGCTGGACTATCGCTTTACCTTTGACACCTTCGTGGTCGGCAAGCCCAACCAGTTGGCCCATGCCGCCGCCCGCCGGGTGGCCGAGGGCGGGCCAGTCAGCTTTAACCCGCTGTTCCTTTACGGGGGCGTGGGGCTGGGCAAGACCCACCTGATGCACGCCATCGCGCATGAGATTTCGGCGCGGAACCCTGAAAAGCGGGTGCTTTACCTGTCTGCAGAACAGTTCATGTACCGATTCGTGCAGGCCCTGCGTGACAAGCAGATCATGTCATTCAAGGAGCTGTTCCGGTCGGTGGACGTGCTGATGGTGGATGATGTGCAGTTCATCGCCGGCAAGGACAGCACCCAGGAAGAATTCTTCCATACCTTCAACGCGCTGGTGGATCAGAACCGCCAGATCGTGATTTCCGCCGACCGCGCGCCGGGCGAGATCAAGGGCCTTGAGGACCGGATCGCAAGCCGGTTGCAGTGCGGGCTGATCGTGGACCTGCACCCGACGGATTACGAATTGCGACTGGGCATCCTGCAGACCAAGGCCGAATTCTATCGCGGCCAGTATGCCGGGCTGAAGATCGCGCCGGGGGTGCTGGAGTTTCTGGCCCACCGCATCACCACCAACGTGCGCGTGCTGGAAGGCGCGTTGACGCGGCTGTTCGCCTTTGCCTCGTTGGTGGGCCGCGAGATCACGCTGGATCTGGCGCAGGACTGTCTGGCCGACATCTTGCGCGCGTCGGACCGCAAGGTGACGATCGAGGAGATCCAGCGCAAGGTGGCCGAGCATTACAACATCCGCCTGTCCGACATGATCGGGCCCAAACGGTTGCGCGCGGTGGCGCGGCCGCGGCAGGTGGCGATGTATCTGGCCAAACAGTTGACGCCGCGCAGCCTGCCCGAGATCGGGCGGCGGTTCGGCGGGCGCGACCACACCACGATCATGCATGGCGTGCGCAAGATCGAGGAACTGATGGCCACCGACAGCCAGTTGTCCGATGACCTGCAAATGCTGCGGCGGCTGCTCGAAGGCTGATGCTGCAGCGCAGAAAAATCGCGGCGCAGGGCTGCGTGACCGGGTGACAAATGCGGCACGGGCGCCTATAAGGCGCCCGAAACCCATCCGCTTTGCGAAGGCTTTAATCCATGACCACGCTCGTTTTCGGCCACAAGTCGCCCGACACCGATTCCACCGGATCGCCCATCATCTGGGCGTGGTACCTTTCGGAGGTCAAGGGCACCCCGGCCAAGCCGGTGCTGTTGGGCGAACCGAACACCGAGGCCGCCTTTGTGCTCCGCCACTGGGGGCTGGAAAAGCCGGCGATCATTGCGGACGTGACCGCCGACGACAAGGTGGTGATCGTTGACACCAACAACCCCGCTGAACTGCCGCCCTCGATCAACGACGCGAAGATCCAGAGCATCATCGACCACCACATGCTGGTGGGCGGGATCAAGACCAAGGCCCCGATCGACATCACCATCCGCCCGCTGGCCTGCACCGCAACGATCATGCACGACCTGATGGGGTCGGATCTGGCCCGCGCGCCGCGCGCCATCAAGGGTGCCATGCTGTCGTGCATCGTGTCCGATACGCTGGAGTTCCGCAGCCCGACCACCACCCCGCATGACCGCCACGTGGCCGAAGTGCTGGCCAGCGATCTGGGCGTGTCGATCGCGGAGCTTGCGACGCAGATGTTCGAGGCCAAGTCGGATGTCTCGGCGTTCTCGGATGCCGAACTGCTGCGGATGGACAGCAAGGAATACACCGTCGCCGGCAAGGAGCTGCGGGTATCGGTGCTGGAAACCACCGCGCCCAAGGTCGTGCTGGACCGCAAGGACAGCCTGATGGCCAGCATGACGGCCGTGGCGCAGGAAGATGGCGCGGATCAGGTGCTGCTGTTCGTGGTGGACATCATCCGCGAGGAAGCGACCCTGCTGGTGCCGAACGATCTGGTGAAGGCGCTGGCCGAAGCGTCGTTCGGCTGCAAGGTGACGGGCGATACGGTCGTGCTTCCGGGCATCATGAGCCGCAAGAAGCAGATCATCCCGGCGCTGAAGCTCTAAGAGCGACTGCGGGGCACGTTCCGCGCAGCCGTGCAGGGGCCCCCCGCACCCCGTGCCCAAAAGCGGGGGGTTTCACACCCCCCGCACCCCGTGCGCAAAAGCGGGGGGTTTCACACCCCCGCACCCCCCGTGGGATATTTGGATCAGTGCGAAGGCGCAGGACCGGGACGCGCCTCATTTCCGGTCTGGCCGAGGTATCGGCGCGCTATGATGCGCTGTTTTGCGACTTGTGGGGCTGTGTGCATGATGGCGTCGCGCCGTTTGCCGCCGCCGTGGCGGCCTTGCAGGCGTTTCGCGCGCAAGGCGGCGCGGTGGTACTGGTGACCAATGCGCCGCGGCCCCGGCCCGATGTGATGCGGCAATTGGCGCGCATCGGCGTGCCCGGCGATGCCTGGGATGCGATTGCCACCTCGGGCGATGCGGCGCAGTGGGCGATGGCCACGGGCGCGGTGGGCCGCAAGGTCTGGCATATCGGGGCGCCAAAGGACCTGACGTTCTTTACCGAACTGGCCGAGGACATTCCGCCTGCGACAGTGGACCTGGTGCCGCTGGAGGCGGCGGAGGGCATCGTCTGCACCGGGCTGGCCGACGATCTGACCGAAACGCCCGAGGATTACCGCGCCCGTCTGATGATTGCCGCGCAGAACCGGCTTCCGATGCTGTGTGCCAACCCGGATATCGTGGTGGATTGGGGTGGTCGGCGGCTCTGGTGCGCGGGCGCGCTGGCGCAGATGTACGAGGAGATGGGCGGGACGGCGCTGTATTTCGGCAAGCCGCATCCGCCGATCTATGATCTGGCGCGGCGCAGGCTTGCCGCTTTGGGCCGCGACGTGCCCGAGGACCGCATCCTGTGCGTCGGAGACGGAATCGGCACCGATGTTCTGGGGGCCGCAGGCGAGGCGCTGGATTGCCTGTTCGTCACCGGCGGGCTGGCGGCCGATGCCTTCGGGCCCGATGCGGCGCGGCCCGATGCCGGCCTGCTCGACGCCTGGCTGCAGGCGCAACAGGCGGCGCCGCGCTGGTCGATCGGCCATTTGCGCTGAGGCGGCAAAGCAACAATATTACGCTAAGGTTGCCATAATTATCGCAATGTTTCGCTGCGGCATTGCGCTGCGGCGCAGCATCGGCTAGGCTCCCCTCAGGTCACAAGGGGATTCGCAGGATGCTGGACAACATGCCACGCGGAACGATCTGTATCGAAGATATCGAGATCGGCATGTCCCGGTCGCTCCGCAAGACTGTGACCGACCGCGACATCGAACTGTTCGCCGAAGTGTCGACCGACCGTAACCCGGTACATCTGGACGATGATTACGCCCGCGACACCATCTTTCAGGGCCGCATCGCGCATGGCATGCTGACCGCAGGGCTGATTTCGGCGGTGATCGGGGAACAACTGCCCGGGCATGGCACTGTCTACCTGGGCCAGAGCCTGAAATTCATGGCCCCGGTGCGCCCCGGTGATACCGTGCTGGCCGAAGTGACGGTCACAGCGGTGGACCATTCGCGCCGCCGTGTCACTCTTGAAACCCGCTGCGCCGTGGGCGATACGGTTGTCCTGAAAGGCGAGGCGCTGGTTCTGGCGCCCAGCCGCAAGTTCGACTGACGGCGGGGGCCCCCGCCACCCGGGGGAAGATGAAGCAGCATCATCACTGGCAAGGGTTGGGTGCCGCCGACAGGGGCGCCTCGGTCGCCATGGGCAACTTCGACGGCGTGCATCTGGGGCACCAGTCGGTGATCGATCTGGCCCGCCGGGCGGATGCCCCGCTGGGGGTGGTGACCTTCGAGCCGCATCCCCGCCAGGTGTTTGCCCCCGACGCCCCGCCCTTCCGTCTGATGAACGCCGAAGCGCGTGCCAATCGGCTGGCGCGGTTGGGGGTGATACAGCTTTACGAACTGCCGTTCGACCGCGCGCTTGCGGCGCTGACCCCGGCGGATTTCGTGCAGCGCGTGCTGGCCGAGGGGTTGGGCGTGCGGCATGTGGTGGTCGGGGCGGACTTCTGCTTTGGCAAGGGCCGGGCGGGGCGCGCGGAGGATCTTGCCGCTTTGGGCCGTGCGGCAGGGATCGAGGTGACCATCGCCCCCCTGATCAAGGCCGAGGGGGCGGAAATTTCGTCCACCGCCATCCGCACAGCCCTGGCGGAAGGGCGCCCGCGCGATGCCCATGCCATGATGGGCCACTGGCACCGCATCGACGGCGAAGTGCTGCATGGCGAAAAGCGCGGGCGCGACCTTGGCTATCCCACCGCCAACATGTCGGTGGCCGGTTTGCATCTGCCCAAACTCGGGGTCTATGCCGTCAAGGTCGATGTGCTGACCGGGCCGCACCGGGGGGCCTACCACGGGGCGGCCTCGCTCGGGGTGCGGCCGATGTTCGGACAGAACCTGCCGAACCTTGAGACGCACCTGTTCGACTTCAAGGGCGATCTTTATGGCGAACACCTGTCCGTCGGCTTTGTCGACTACCTGCGCCCCGAACTGAAGTTCGATGGCCTGCCCGCCCTCATCGCGCAGATGGAGGCCGATTGCGCCCGTGCCCGCACCATCCTCGCGGCGCTCTAGCTTTCGCTTCGATCGAAATATCCTCGGGGGA
>JAUXPG010000094.1 GCA_030683915.1 Gemmobacter sp. | reverse complement strand
GCCGCTGACAGCCGCCCTTGCCCCGGCGGGCATTTCCCCCTATCCCGCACCGCAGCCTTTTCGCTCTGACCCAAATATCCCACGGGGGTCCGGGGGTGTGAAACCCCCGGTCCGCCGCCAGCCGCCGGAGAACCGCCATGTCCAGGATCGCCCTTGTCACCGGAGCCTCGCGCGGGCTGGGCGCCGCCATCGCCGAAACGCTGGCCGCGCGCGGGTGGCAGGTGGTCGCGGTTGCGCGCACCGTGGGCGGGCTGGAAGAAGCCGATGACCGGGTCAAGGCGCTGCGGCTGCCCGGCGCCGGGGCGCTGACGCTGGCACCGATGGACATCACCAACGACGATGCCATGCGCCACCTCTGCCGGTCGGTGTTTGACCGCTGGGGACATCTGGACCTTTGGGTGCATGCCGCCATCCATGCCGCACCCCTTGCCCCTGCCGGGCATATCGACGCCAAGGATTGGGAGAAATCGGTGGCGATCAACCTGCGCGCCACCGGCGTGCTGATCCCGATGGTCGAACCCTTGCTGCGCGCGGCTGCCGGGGCGGGCACCGCGCTGTTCTTCGACGATCCGCGCGCGGGGCAGAAATTCTTCGGGGCCTATGGCGCGACCAAGGCAGGCCAGATCGCGCTTGCGCGGTCCTGGGCGGCCGAGACGCTGCGCACGGGGCCGAAGGTCCTGGTCGAAACCCCCGCGCCGATGGGCACCGCGACCCGCGCGCGGTTTTTCCCCGGCGAGGACCGCCGCGTGCTGGCCGCCCCGAAGGACGAGGCCGTGCGGCTGCTGACGCTCATCTGAGCGTCCAAGACCCCTTGCAGTCGGGCGCGGGATGATGCTAATCCCCAACCCGCGCGGGTATGATGTAATGGTAGCCTGTCAGCTTCCCAAGCTGAACGCGCGGGTTCGATTCCCGCTACCCGCTCCAGCCTCCCTGCCTTTATCCAGCCCGACGGACGACGCGCGCCGCGCCCCGCGCAGCGTGTTGTTTTCGCCGCAGAACAGGCGTGTCTGGAATTCCTTACCTCGCTTGTCCGTGACTTGCCTAAATCTTTTGCTAAGCCTAAGAGGCGCGGGCGCCGCAGGCCGAAAACGGCCGGGGCCACCACGACGGGCAGCAAAAGGACGGACCCCACCATGACCACCCCCACCCCCCAGCAGGGCAGCCAGCAACCGGCGCCGACCCAACAGCAGGGGTCGCAGACAACCGGCCCACGCCAGCAGGGGTCGCAGGCGCCACAGACGCCGCGCTTTACCGACTGGGCGTCGATCTGACCCCTTGCCGGTCGCACCTCCGCGGGGCATCCTGCCCCGCGTCATGACCACCGGCACCCCCATTTCCAGCATCCGCAATCTTGGCCCCGCGACCGAGGCCGCGTTTCACCGCGCCGGGATTCCCGATGCGGAAACCCTGCGCGCCCTTGGCGCCGATGCCGCCTATCTGCGCCTGCTTGCCAATGGCGAGCGCCCGCATTTCATTGGGTATTACGTTCTGGTGATGGGCCTGCAGGGCCGTCCGTGGAACGATTGTCAGGGCAGCGAAAAGACCGCGTTGCGCGCCCGGTTCGACACCCTGAAATCCCGCGCTGTCGCCACCCGCACCGCCGATTCGCTGGCCCCTGCGCTGGCGGCTGCGCTGAACCTGCTGGGCGTGGTGGAAAAACGCTGAGCGAAGGCCCGAATGCAAAACGGCCGCCCGGCATGGGGCGGCCGCGATGCCTGATGGTCGTCGGGTGGTCTTAGCCGACCAGTTCCAGACCCGAGAAGAAGAACGCGATCTCGCGCGCGGCCGAAGCCTCGCTGTCCGAACCGTGGACCGAGTTTTCGCCCTTGGACAGCGCGAAATCCTTGCGGATGGTGCCGGCGTCGGCGGCGGCCGGGTCGGTTGCGCCCATCACTTCGCGGTTCTTCGCAATGGCGCCTTCGCCTTCCAGCACCTGCACCACAACCGGCTCCGAGGCCATGAAGGCCACCAGTTCGCCATAAAAGCCGCGCTCCTTGTGTTCGGCATAGAAGGCGCCGGCCTGGGCCGGGGTCAGGTGGATGCGCTTGGAGGCGACGACGCGCAGGCCGGCATCCTCGAACTTGGCAACGATCTTGCCGGTCAGGTTGCGCTTGGTGGCGTCGGGTTTGATGATCGACAGCGTGCGTTCGATGGCCATGGTGCCCTCTTGAAATCCCTTGCAGGACCGCGCCCCATGCCCGGCCCCGTTGCGGCGCCTGCCCTAGCATGGCCGTGGCGCGTAGGAAAGCCCATGCGTGCCCTGCCCCGGTTGCCCGGTTGCCCGGTTGACAAGGCCACGCCAACCGGGCAACCGGGGCGGCATGCTGCGCATCGAAGACATCACCTATTCCGTCGAAGGCCGACCCCTGTTCGAAGGGGCCAGTGCCAACATTCCCGATGGCCACAAGGTCGGCCTTGTCGGCCGCAACGGCACAGGCAAGACCACGCTGTTCCGGTTGATCCGGGGCGAGCTGGCGCTGGAAGGCGGCAGCCTGAGCCTGCCGTCGCGCGCCCGCATCGGCGGGGTGGCGCAGGAGGTGCCATCGTCGTCCACCTCTTTGCTCGATACCGTGCTGGAGGCTGATACCGAACGCGCCAGCCTGCTGGAGGAATCGCACACCGCGACCGATCCGGCGCGCATTGCCGACATCCAGACCCGGCTGGCCGACATTGACGCATGGTCCGCCGAAGGCCGCGCCAGCGCGATCCTGCGCGGTCTGGGGTTTGATGCCGAGGCGCAAAAGCGGCCCTGTTCGGATTTCTCGGGAGGCTGGCGGATGCGGGTGGCGCTGGCGGGCGTGCTGTTTGCGCAGCCCGATCTTTTGCTGCTGGACGAACCGACCAACTATCTGGATCTGGAAGGCGCGTTGTGGCTGGAAAGCTATCTTGCGCGCTATCCGCATACGGTCATCATCATCAGCCATGATCGCGGTTTGCTGAACCGTGCGGTCACGTCGATCCTGCATCTGGATAACCGCAAGCTGACGCTGTGGTCGGGCGGGTACGATTCGTTCGCGCGCCTGCGGGCCGAACAGATGGCTGTGCAGGCCGCCGAGGCGAAAAAGCAAGAAGCCCGCCGCGCGCATCTGCAAAGCTTCGTGGACCGCTTCAAGGCCAAGGCCAGCAAGGCCGTGCAGGCGCAAAGCCGGGTCAAGATGCTGGAAAAGATGACCCCGATCACCCCGCCGGAGGAGGCCAAGAAGCAGGTCTTCACCTTTCCGGTGCCCGAGGAACTTTCCCCGCCGATCATCAACATGGACGGTGTGTCGGTGGGCTATGGTGGCAAGCCGGTGCTGCGGGGGCTGTCGCTGCGAATTGATCAGGACGACCGCATCGCGCT
>JAUXPG010000078.1 GCA_030683915.1 Gemmobacter sp. | reverse complement strand
TGCTCCTTGGCCTTTTGCGTATCGCGCCAACGCTCCACCTCGGCGTTGAAGGCATCGGCAAGCGCGCGAAATTCGGCGGGCGGCAGGTTCGGGCGCCGTGCGGTCAGGTCGCGTTCCTGTGCGGCCAGCCGGGCCTCGATCTCGCGGTTTTCGGTGCCAAGGGCGGTTTGTTCGGCCTCCAGCCGTCGCAGCAGCGCCTTGCCCCAGGCCGAGTCGGCAAAGAGCCGCGCATCATCCAGCGTGACGAAGGGCAGCTGCGGCACACCTTGCGACAGTTGCGGGGCCGCTGGCGAGGGGGTCTGAGCCCCTGCCGCCCCGCCCGACAGGGCCAGCGCCGCCGACAGCACCGCTGCCCCCGCGCGCCGCATCAGAACTTCGTCGAAATCGTCAGATCGAAGCGCTGTTCCTTGTCATAGGTTTCTTTCTTCAACGCCTTGGAGAAGTTGAAGCGCAACGGTCCGATCGGCGTGTCCCACAGCAGCGACACCCCGACGCTGGAGCGCAGGCGCAACTTGTCGTCCACCGCACCGACGCCCGCCGTATCGTTCAGGCTCCAGACCGAGCCCACGTCCATGAAGGCGCCGCCCTTGATCCCGTATTCCTCCGGCAGACCGATGGGGAATTCCGCCTCGACGCGCGCCACGGCGAAATAGTTGCCACCCAGCGGGTCTTTCTTGCCGGCAGCCGTATCGCGCGGTCCGGCGCCGAACGGGGCGAAGCCGCGCACCTTGCCATCAAGGAAGAAACGTTCGGTGACGCGGGTGGAATTGGTCCCGCTGGTGGTGATGGCGCCGCCTTCGACCTCGGCGCGCAACGTCACATCGCCATTCAGCACTCGGGTCTGCGCGCCAGCGAAGGCTTCGGTCTTGAGGAACTTCAGATCGCCACCCAGACCATGGAAATCCTGCCCGAACCGCGCGACATAGGCGACATCGCCACCCAAGCCGCTCCGCCGATTGTCATAATTCAGCGTATAGCCCACCGCGGACCCGGTCAGCGATCCGCGCGCGGCCTCGCGTTGCAGGATCGGAGATGAGGACGGGCTGGGCAGCAGCGGGTCGTTTTGCGCGCCGCCAGCCACATTAGAAACCCGACTGCGGCTGAGCGTGTAGCGGGTTTCCATCCTCAGCGTTTCCGACAGCGGAAACTCCAGCGACACCCCAAGCGAGGCGATGCGGGTGTCCCACGTCGCATAGTTCGCCTCGGTTTCGGCGTACACGCCGTTGACCGCGAACCGCAGGTCGCGCCCGAGCAGCGCAGGTTCCGCAAAGGTGATCGATGACGCCGCGTTCGATGCGCCAAGGTTCAGGTCGACCGACACGAACTGCCCACGGCCCAGAAAGTTGGATTCCGACAGCCCGACGGTCAGACCCACCCCGTCAGCCTTGCCATAGCTGGCGCCGAACGACAGCGAGCCGGTGGGCTTTTCGGTCACCGTGGCCTTCACCACCACCGCTTCGGGGGTGGAGCCTTCGGCCGCCGTCACATCGGCATCCTCGAAATACCCCAGCGCGCGGATGCGCTCGGCGGCGGTGCGGATATCGCGCGGGTTCAGCGGGTCGCCTTCGACGGTGCGGAATTGGCGGCGGATCACCTGATCGATGGTCGTGGTGTTGCCCTCAATGTCGATACGTTCGACGAAAATCCGTTCGCCCCGCACCAGCGCAAAGTCGATATCGACGACCTGATCGCGGTCGTTGCGCTTCAACCGGGGTTCGACGCGCACGAAATTCACGCCGTTGCGGCTGGCCAGCGCCTCCATCCGGGCGATCACGCCGTCAACCTCGGACGGGGTATAGACCGATCCGGCACGCACGCGCAGCAAGGGTTGATATTCGGCGGCGTCCACACCTTCGATTTCGCTGACCACACGGGTGGCACCGAACTTGTACTGCAGCCCTTCGCGCACCGTGAAGGTGACAAAGAACCCGTCACGCTCACGCGCGAGTTCGGCGGTGGCGTCGAGCACCTGAATGTCGATGAAGCCGCGCGACAGGTAGAAGTCGCGCAACAACTGCTTGTCGAGGTCGATGCGTTCCACAACATAGGTGTCGCGGCTGATAAGTTGGCGCAGCAGACCGGCCTGCTTGGTCTGCAACACCTGCCGCAAGCGGCGGTCCGAGAAGTTGCGGTTGCCCACGAACGACAACCGCTCCACTTCGGTCACGCGGCCTTCGGCGATTTCAAACACGAGATCCACGCGGTTGTCCGACCGCCGGATGATGCGCGGCTCGACCCGCGCGGCAAGGCGGCCCTGCACCGAATAGGCTTCGGCGATCAGCGCGGCATCGGCCTCGGCGGTGGCGGGCGAATAGACCCGGCGGGACCGGGATTCGATCAGCCGGGCCAGATCTTCGGATTTCAGCCGCTTGTTGCCTTCAAAGTTCACCACGTTGATGGTGGGAAATTCCTTGACCGCAATCACCAGCGTGCCGCCGCGCGGGGTCAGCGTGACCTCCTCGAACAGGCCCGACCCTTGCAGGCGCTGATACGCGTCGTTCAGTTCGGCCGCCGTGACCGGCTGGCCCCGCTGGATGCGGGCAAAGTTCAGGATGGTGCGCGCCTCGATCCGCTGGTTGCCCTCGATGGCGACGTTGGAAAAGCTGTAGCCTTGGGCCAGGGCCGGCACGCTGCCCAAGACCGCGACCGAAGCAAACAGCCCGGCCAAGACCCCGACACGCACTGCGGCGACACCCCGGAAGCAAGCAGTCAATGTCATTGGAATACCCCCAGAACGTCGCAGTTCGTTCCTGACTAGCCCGAACAGGGGGCCTTGTCAAAAGGCCAAAGGCGCCAACCCGGTCAGGGTCGGCGCCTTTCCGGCAAGCGCGGCAGGTTTGCATCAAAGCTGGCTGATCACCGACCCAAGGAACGCCCCGGCCAAGAGGCCAAGCACGATGGTGGCCATCGAGAACAGCCGGTCCCAGTTGAGGTTGACCAAGAGCGACAGGCTTTTGTAGCCGCTGGAAAGGGTCTGCATGGCATTGCTCCGCCTTCGGTGGCACTGGCACCGGCTCTCCGGCGCGACCACAGGCTAGGGGCCGATTATGGCCATATTTTGGCGGATATCGTGCGGTTCAGGGGCAGAACAGGTCGTTGGTCAGCGCAAACACCATCAGCGTCAACAGCACCGCAAGGCCCGCCGTCATCATCACCCGCAAGGCGCGGTCGCTGGGCGGTTTGCCGGTGACCGCCTCCCATGCGTGGAACACCAGATGGCCGCCATCCAGCACCGGCACCGGAAACAGGTTCATCATCCCCACCGCCGTTGACAGCATGGCGATGAACCAGATGAAGGTCATGGTGCCCTGCGCCGCAGCATTGCCGGAGCTTTCGGCAATGCCAAGCGGCCCGCGCAGATTGCAGCTGGAAATCGCGCCGGTGATCATGTGCCAAAGCCCCGACAGCGAAGTCTGCACGATCATCCACGTCTGCCGCGCGCCAAGCTGCAGCGCCTCAAAGGGGCCGGGGCGGCGGGTTTCGGGTTCAAACGCAAGCCCGCCGGTCAGCCCGATCAGCCAGCGGGTCTCGAACCCGCCGTCAGCCACCGGCAGATCGACCCGGCGCGGCGTCAGGGTGATGTCCTGTTCGCCCCCTGCCCGCCAGACGCGCAGCGTGACCGGCGCGCCGTCCGACGCACCCACCTTGACGCGCAATTCCGAAAAGGCATGGATCGGGGTGCCGTTCACCGCCAGCACCACATCCCCGGCCCGCAGACCCGCCGCCTGCGCTGCGGAATCGGGCTGCACCAGATCGGCCAGCGGCGGGAAAGGGAAGGGCCCGTCCAGCGTGATCGGGCGGCCCGCCCGTTCGACGGTATAGCGCACCTGTGGCGCCGGGCTCAGGCCATCGGCCACCTTGTAGAACCCGGCCAGATCGGCCACCGCCTGCCCCTCCAGCGCCGTGACCAGATCGCCCGGTTGCAACACCTGCGCCATCGGCAGCGGTTTGGCCGCGCCCACCCGCGCCTCCTGGGTGGCAACGCCGCTCCAG
>JAUXPG010000072.1 GCA_030683915.1 Gemmobacter sp. | reverse complement strand
GCGGAATTCCTGTGGTTTGATTTCCTTTGGGCAGCCGATTTTCATGGAGGTTCCCTTTGCATCCCTGTGCGCCCCGGTCTGCGCGCCGGAGCCTGTGGGGCGATGATGTGGCCGAACGGGCGCAAGATGATTTGAATTTCCGCCCGCATCTTCCGCGCCGAACGCAAGGGTCTTGCGCCGGATCGGCCGCGCGTGGCAGAATCTTCGCATGACCGAACTTGACCCTACCGACCGGCGTATCCTGACCGTGCTGCAGCGCGACGGGCGGATTTCCAATGCCGATCTGGCCGAGCAGGTGCACCTGTCGGCCAGTGCCTGCCACCGCCGGGTGCAGCGGCTGGAGGCCGAGGGGTATATCGACCGCTATGTCGCGTTGCTGGACGCGCGGCGCATGGGGCGGCCCACCACGGTTTTCGTGGAAATCACCCTGCAAGGGCAGGCCGATGAGTTGCTGGATGCGTTCGAACGCGAGGTGGCGAAGGTGCCCGACGTGCTGGAATGCAACCTGATGGCGGGGTCGGCCGATTACCTGCTCAAGATCGTGGCCCGCGACACCGAGGATTTTGCCCGCATTCACCGGCAATATCTGTCGCGGTTGCCCGGCGTGGCGCAGATGCAGTCATCGTTCAGCCTTCGGACGGTCCTGAAAACCACGGCGATTTCGGTATGATCCCCGACGATGACGGCATCACCGCCACCGCCGCGCGGGTGTTGCGGACCGAGGGGCAGGCCGTGCTGGCGTTGGCCGCCGCGCTGCCGCCGGGCTTTGCCGACGCCGTGCGCCGAGTCTTGGCCACCACCGGACGGGTGGTGGTGTCGGGGATGGGGAAGTCTGGCCATGTCGCGCGCAAGATCGCGGCGACGCTGGCCTCGACCGGGACGCCTGCGCTGTTCGTCCACCCGGCCGAGGCCAGCCACGGCGACCTTGGCATGGTCATGCCCGGCGACCTGTGCATCCTGCTGTCGAACTCGGGCGAAACTGCGGAGCTGCGCGACCTGATCGCGCATTGCGCGCGGTTCGCCATTCCGGTCGTGGCCATCAGCCGGGTGCCGGGGTCCAGCCTGATGCGGGCGGCGCAGGTGCCCTTGCTGTTGCCCGACGCCCCCGAAGCCTGCGGCTTTGGCATGGCGCCCACGACCTCGACCACCCTGCAACTGGCGCTGGGCGATGCCTTGGCCGTGTCGGTGATGGAGGCGCGCCGCTTTCGCCCGGACCAGTTCCGCAGTTATCACCCCGGCGGCCGGTTGGGCGCGCAACTGTCCGAAGTGCATCAGATCATGCACCGGGGCGAGGCCGTGCCGCTGGTGTCGCGCGACGCTGCGATGCCCGAGGTGATTTTGGTAATGACGGCCAAGGGCTTTGGCATCGCGGGGTTGTGCGATGAGACGGGCCTGCTGATGGGCGTGATTTCCGACGGCGACCTGCGGCGCAACCTTGACGGGCTGATGGCGCGCACCGCCGGGCAGGTGGCCAACCGTGCGCCCGTCACTGTGGCGCCCGACATGCTGGCAGCCGAGGCTTTGCGGGTGATGAACCACCGCAAGATCGGCGCGCTCTTCGTGGTGGAGCAGGGGCGGCCCGTGGGTGTGCTGCATCTGCACGATCTGTTGCGGGCGGGGGTGGCGTGATGGTGGACATCGGGTCGCTGACGCTGGCGCAGGATCGGCCACTGGTGCTGATTGCCGGGCCGTGCCAGCTGGAAAGCCTCGATCATGCGCGCGCGCTGTGCGAGGGGATCGTGCGCGCCGCGGATGGCATGGGCGTGGTGTTCAAGGCCAGCTATGACAAGGCGAACCGCACTTCGGTGTCTGGCGCGCGGGGCGTCGGCATGGGGCCGGGGCTCGATATCCTTGCCCGCATCCGAGAGGAATTCGGCGTGCCGGTGCTGACCGACGTGCACGAACCGGGGCATTGCGCGACCGTGGCGCAGGCGGTGGATGTGTTGCAGATTCCGGCCTTCCTGTGCCGCCAGACCGATCTGTTGCTGGCTGCAGGCGAAACCGGGCGGGCGGTGAACATCAAGAAGGGCCAGTTTCTTGCGCCGTGGGACATGGTGCATGTCGCGGCCAAGGTGGCCAGCACAGGGAACCGGCGGATCTTGCTCTGCGAGCGCGGCACTTCGTTTGGTTACAACACCTTGGTCAATGATTTCCGCGCTGTGCCACAGATGGCGGCCACAGGATACCCGGTGGTGTTCGACGCGACGCACTCGGTGCAGCAGCCGGGCGGACTTGGCGGTGCCAGCAGCGGCCAGCGCGAGTTCGTGCCGGTGCTGGCGCGGGCGGCGGTGGCGGTGGGGGTGGCAGCGGTGTTCATCGAAACCCACGAGGCGCCCGACCGCGCACCCAGCGACGGGCCCAACATGGTGCCGCTGGCCGATCTTGCCGGACTGCTGGCGCGGCTTCGGGCGTTTGACGCCGTGGCCAAGGGGCTGTGATGGACGCCTGCATCATCATTCCCGCGCGTTATGCGTCGCAACGCTATCCGGGCAAGCCACTGGTGCCGTTGCGCGGGGCAACAGGCGTGGCGAAAACGCTGCTGGAACGGTCTGTCCTGGCCGCCCGCGCGACCGGGCTGCCGGTCTATGTGGCGACCGATGATGCCCGCATCGCCGCCGAGGCGGAACGGGTGGCGGCGCCGGTGATCCTGACCTCGGACACCTGCCGCAATGGCACCGAACGGGTGGCTGAGGCGGTGGACCGCGCCGGGATCACGGCGGACGTCGTGGTGAACCTGCAAGGCGACGCGCCGCTGACGCCCGCGCATTTCGTGCCTGCGCTGATCGCCGCGCTGCGCGCGGACCCTGGCGTGGTGATGGCTACGCCCGCCTTGCGCTGCGATGCCGGGGCGCTGGCCAATCTGCTGGCCGACCGTGCCGCAGGGCGGGTCGGCGGCACCACCGTGGTGCGCGACCTGCACGGCCGGGCGCTGTATTTTTCCAAGGAGGTGCTGCCCTTTTCGGCGGGGTGGGCAGGTGACGGCCCGGTGCCGGTGTTCCACCATGTCGGGCTTTACGCCTATCGGCGCACGGCCTTGTCCGACTATGCCGCGCTGCCGCCCGGTGTGCTGGAGCGGCTTGAAGGGCTGGAACAGTTGCGGTTTCTGGAACATGGCTTGCCGGTTGCCGCGACCGAGGTCACTGCACCGGGTGCCGTGTTCTGGGAACTGAACAACCCGACCGACGTGCCGCTGATCGAGGCCGCGCTGGCCCGGATGCGGATGGAGTGACGTCGGTCAGCCCGCGCGTGCAGCCGTTGCGACCGGGCGACCGACAAAGGTCTTTTCCCCATCACGCACGGCGATACGCCCATCCCCGAGGGCACGCACAAAAACGCCCTGAACCGAAACACAGCTTCCGATGACGATGGTGCGGATCATGTGACCTTCCCCGAGCCTGATCTCTGGGATCAACATTCAGCATTTTGCGGAACAATGCATCACGAAAACGCAGGTCTTGATGAAGAACCGCCCAATTTGGGAATTTTTAGCGACTGTTGGGCAACAGTCCGGAGCGGTTGCGGGCCAAAGTGCGCCGCGTTGCGGAAATGCCGCAATCTGGCCCCGGCGGTAGGCGCGGGAAATCGGCGAATCTTGTGGTTCTGCGGCGGGTCTGCTAGCGCGCCGGCATGGACCGGATGCTCGCCTCCAAACGCACGACCACCAAGACCACCGCTTCGGCGGGGGAACTTCGGGTGTGCGCGGCCAGACAGCCGGCCTGACCCCCGAAACGCCCCCCCGG
>JAUXPG010000479.1 GCA_030683915.1 Gemmobacter sp. | reverse complement strand
CGGATGGACGTGATTTCCGTGAATTGCCCGCACACACCTTCAACCTTTCACCTGCTGAACGCGCGCCGGTTAAAGCTTGTGAAACCTTCGGCGGTGATCGTGAACACCAGCCGGGGCGAGGTGATTGACGAAAACGCGCTGACCCGTGGCCTCAAGCAGGGCGAAATCGCCGGGGCGGGGCTGGATGTGTACGAACACGGGCACGAGGTAAACCCCGCGCTGCGCGATCTGCCCAATGTGGTGCTGTTGCCGCACATGGGGTCTGCCACCATCGAAGGGCGGATCGAGATGGGCGAAAAGGTGATCCTGAACATCAAGACCTTTGCGGATGGCCACCGCCCGCCCGATCAGGTGGTGCCGGGGCTGTTGTGACAGTCGACGATCCGCTTGCCCTTGGCCGCCGCACAGCATTGCCCGACGCCTTGCAAGTGCTGGTGCGCGAGATGCCGCGCCTGCACTGGCCGGAGCACCCGCAGTTTCACGGGCTGGCCGCATTCTGGTTGGACCGGCATCTGGATTTCCGTCGCCTGAACACGGCACTGGCGCAGGATCTGGCCAGCCGCCTTGCAGGGAACCTTGACCCCGCCGACCACGCGCGAAGGCTGGCGCGGCTGGGCGGGCATCTGCTCGACAGTTTGCAAGGGCACCACCAGATCGAGGATGCCGAGTATTTTCCGCTGATGGCGCGGATGGATGCCCGCGTGGCAAAGGGCTTCGACCTGCTCGATGCCGACCATCACGCGTTGGACGGTTGGTTGCACCGTTTTGCCGATGCCGCCAACGCGGTCCTGCGCGACGCACCTGACGCAGCGCAGCACCTTGCCGACCTGCTGGGCGGGTTTGCGGGGATGCTGGAGCGCCATCTGGAAGACGAGGAAGACATCGTGATCCCGCTGATCCTGCGGTCAGGGATGTAGCGCACCGCAGCGCACATCGCACTGTCGCGCCGGTCAAGCCCGCGCTTCCCCCTTGTGCTGCGCCGGAATCCGGGTAGTTTCGGGGTCCCCGCGGGGCAGGTCTGCGCGCAGGGCAAGAACAGGGGGTTCCGGGGATGAAATTCAGCATCGAGCGTGCGACGCTTCTGAAAGCCGTTGCGCAGGCGCAATCGGTGGTCGAACGCCGGAACACCATTCCGATCCTCGCCAACGTGCTTATCGAGGCGGAGGGATCCGGCGTGTCGTTCCGTGCCACCGATCTTGACATCGAGGTGGTGGACAAGGCGCTGGCCCATGTGGACCGGGCGGGCGCCACGACGGTTTCAGCGGTGATGCTGCATGAAATCGTGCGCAAGCTGCCCGACGGCGCCTTGGTGACGTTGACCGACGAATCGGCGCAGGGTCGGTTGCTGATCAACGCCGGGCGGTCGTCGTTCAACCTTGCGACACTGCCGCGCGAAGATTTCCCGGTCATGGCTAATTCAGAATACACGTCGAACTTCTCGGCGCCCGCGCCGGTGCTTCGCCGGTTGTTCGACAAGGCGAAGTTCGCCATTTCCACCGAGGAGACGCGGTATTACCTGCACGGCGTGTATCTGCACACCGCCACCGGCGAAGGCGCGCCCGTGCTGCGCTGTGTGGCGACTGATGGTCACCGTCTGGCGCGGATCGACGCGCCGCTGCCCGAGGGCGCGGCAGGAATGCCCGGTGTCATTGTCCCGCGCAAGACGGTGGGAGAATTGCGCAAGCTGCTGGATGACGACGAAGCCCAGATTGCCGTGTCGGTCAGCGAAACCAAGGTGCGCTTTGCCACGCCGGGGGTCACGCTGACCTCGAAGGTGATCGACGGCACCTTCCCCGACTACACCCGCGTCATTCCGACCGGGAACACCCGGCGGCTGGAAGTGGACGCAGGGGAATTCGCCAAGGCGGTGGACCGCGTGGCAACCGTGTCGTCCGAACGCAGCCGCGCGGTCAAGATGAGCCTTGATGAGGACCGGCTGGTGCTTTCGGTCAATGCACCCGATTCCGGTGCCGCCGAGGAGGAGCTGGTCGTGGCCTATGGCGACGAGCGGTTGGAAATCGGGTTCAATGCAAAGTACCTGCTGGAAATCGCCAGTCAGGTGGACCGCGAGAATGCGGTGTTCCTGTTCAACTCCTCCGGTGACCCGACGCTGATGCGCGAAGGCAATGACATGTCGGCGGTCTATGTCGTCATGCCGATGCGCGTGTGACGGCGCGTGATGCGGGGGCGATCTGCCCCCGCTGCCCGTCAGGCCCGGGACCGCTGGCGCGCCGACTGACGCCCCTTGTGGGTATCCGGATGGGAACGAAGTAGCACGCCATGCTGGTGGATTTGCGTCTGGCGTTGTTTCGCAGTCACCGCGCCTTGCGGCTGGCGTTTGACGGGCGGCCGGTGGCAATTTCGGGGCCGAACGGCGCAGGCAAGACCAACATTCTGGAAGCGGTGTCGCTGTTGTCGCCCGGTCGCGGGCTGCGCGGCGCCGCTGCGGACGAGATCGGGCGGCGGCCCGATGGCGCAGGCTGGAAGGTGGCCGCCGTGCTGGACGGGCACGAGGTGGAAACCTGGGCCGAAGGAACCGGGCGGAAGGTTGCGATCGACGGCAAGGCAGCCTCGCAATCCGCGCTGGGGCGGATGGCCCGTGTGGTGTGGCTGGTCCCCGCAATGGACCGCCTCTGGATCGAGGCTCCCGAAGGGCGGCGGCGGTTTCTGGACCGCATTGCACTCAGCTTTTTCCCTGACCATGCCGAGGCCGCGCTGGCCTATGACCGGGCGATGCGCGAACGCAACCGCATGTTGCGCGACGGAGTGACCGACCCCGGCTGGTATGGCGCGCTCGAAGCGCAGATGGCCGAAGCCGGGGCGCGGGTGACCGCGGCGCGGGTGGCGGCGGTGGCCCGGTTGCAGGGCGCGCAGGTCGAGGGGGCGTTTCCGGTGGCGACCTTGCATCTGGACCCCGGCGAGGGCGCCGACGACCTGGCCACGGCCCTTGCCGAAGGGCGGCGGCGCGAAATGGCCGCCGGGCGCACGTTGGCGGGGCCACACCGGGCCGATCTGCGGGCGGTCTGGGCGGCCAAGGCGATGGACGCCGCGATGTGTTCCACCGGCGAACAGAAGGCTCTGCTGATCGCGCTGATCCTTGCCAATGCGCGCGCCTTGGCCCAAGACACCGGGGCACCGCCGCTTTTGCTGCTGGACGAGGTGGCGGCGCATCTGGACCCCGCGCGCCGCGAAGCGCTTTATGATGCGCTGTGCGCGATGCGCTGTCAGGCCTTCATGACCGGGACCGAGGCCGGTCTGTTCGCCGGACTTGGCACACGGGCGCAAGCCATGACGGTCGCCGAAGCTGGCGGTGTATCGGAGGTGACCACGACATGATCCCACAACGTGTGACGCTCACGACGCTCGGGGTGGTCGATCTGGACGCCGCGCGGGCGTTCTACGCCCGGCTGGGCTGGAGAGAACACGGGGCCAGCCAGCCCGGCGTGGCGTTCTATCAGATGCACGGTGCGGTGCTTGCGTTGTTCGGGCGCGCCGAACTGGCCGCCGATCAGGGCAGGCCGGGGGCGGCGCTTGGCACGGGGGCGGCGACACTGGCGCAGAACTTTGCAACCGAAGCGGAGGTGGATGCCGCCTACGCCGCCGCGCTGGCGGCCGGGGGCACGGCATTGAAAGCCCCGGAAAAGGTATTCTGGGGCGGATATTCCGGGTATTGGGCCGACCCTGATGGCCATGTGTGGGAGGTTGCGATGAACCCGTTCTGGCCGCTTGCCGACGACGGAAGCCTGACCCTGCCATGATGACCGTCACTATGCACCAGCTGCTGCTTTATGCGCTCGGCATGGCCGGGCTATGGGCGGTTCCCGGTCCGGTCTGGGTGGCGCTGACGGCGCGGGCGTTGTCGGGCGGCATGGCCGGGGCGTGGCCGCTGGCGGTGGGCGTGGCCCTGGGCGATCTGTTGTGGCCGCTCTGCGCGATCCTCGGGCTGGCGTGGGTGCTGTCGGTCTATGGCGACGCCCTGGCCGTGATGCGCTGGCTGGCGGCGGGCGTGTTCATCATCATGGGCGCGCTGCTGATGCTGCGTCCCGCCATGGCACCGGGCGCCGACAGCCGCCTGACCCGGCCCGGCGTATGGGCCGGATTTTCGGTAGGCGTGGCCGCTGTGATTGGCAACCCCAAGGCCATCCTGTTCTACATGGGTTTTCTGCCGGGGTTCTTTGATCTGGGCCGCGTGAATGGCTGGGACATTTCGGCGATCCTGATCATTTCCGCGCTGGTGCCGATGCTGGGCAATCTGGGCCTTGCCCTGTTTCTGGACCGGGCGCGGCGGCTCTTGTCCAGCCCGGCGGCGGTGCGGCGGTTGAATGTGGGGTCAGGCGCACTTCTGATCCTTGTAGGGATGGTGATTCCATTTACGTGACCCCGAATGTTGTGCCCAAGGCGTGACATTGCCCGGGCTGACCGCTATAAGTCGCGAGCAATTGCAAGGGTTCCAGACGCATGGCCGAAGCCGCCAAGAAGATCGAAGCATACGGCGCAGATTCCATCAAGGTTCTCAAAGGCTTGGAGGCGGTCCGCAAGCGCCCCGGCATGTACATCGGTGATACCGATGACGGGTCGGGCCTGCACCACATGGTCTATGAGGTCGTGGACAACGGCATTGACGAGGCGCTGGCCGGTCACGCCACCGCCGTCACGGTCAAGATCCATGCGGATTCGTCGGTTTCGGTGCGCGACAACGGGCGCGGCATCCCTGTCGACATCCATGAGGAAGAAGGCGTCAGCGCCGCCGAGGTCATCATGACCCAGCTGCACGCGGGCGGCAAATTCAACAACACGGACGAAAGCGGCAACGCCTACAAGGTTTCGGGCGGGTTGCACGGCGTGGGTGTGTCGGTCGTGAACGCGCTGAGCGACTGGCTGGAACTGACCGTCTGGCGCAACGACACGGAATACCGCGCGCGGTTCGAAAACGGTGATTGCGTGGTGCATGTCTATCCCGTTGGCCCTGCCCCCGGCATGCGCGGCACCGAGGTGCGGTTCCTTGCCTCGGCACGGACGAACCGCCCCGACGGCACGTTCTCGAACCTCGACTACAGCTTCAAGACGCTGGAAAACCGGCTGCGCGAACTGGCATTCCTGAATTCTGGCGTGCGCATCATCGTTGAGGACGAGCGCCCGGCAGAACCGCTGCACACCGAACTGTTCTACGAAGGTGGCGTCAAGGAATACGTCAAGTATCTGGACCGCTCCAAAACCGCAGTCATGCCGGAACCGATCTACATTCTGGGCGAACGCGGCGGCATTTCCGTGGAAGTGGCGATGTGGTGGAACGACAGCTATAATGAAATGGTGCTGCCCTTCACCAACAACATTCCGCAGCGCGACGGCGGGACCCATCTGGCTGGTTTTCGCGGGGCGCTGACGCGGTGCATCAACGCCTATGCCCAGACCAGTGGCATCGCCAAGCGCGAAAAGATCGACTTTACCGGCGACGACGCCCGCGAAGGGCTGACCTGCGTGCTGTCAGTCAAGGTGCCGGACCCGAAGTTTTCCAGCCAGACCAAGGACAAACTGGTCAGTTCCGAGGTGCGGCCCGCGGTCGAGAACCTGGTGAACGAAAAGCTGGGCGAGTGGTTCGAGGAAAATCCGGGGCCTGCGAAGATCATCGTGGGCAAGATCATTGAAGCCGCGATGGCGCGCGAGGCCGCGCGCAAGGCGCGCGAACTGACCCGACGCAAGACCGCGCTGGATGTTGCGTCCTTGCCGGGCAAGCTGGCGGATTGTCAGGAACGCGACCCGGCGAAATCGGAGCTGTTCCTTGTCGAGGGCGACTCGGCAGGGGGCAGCGCCAAGCAGGGGCGCAGCCGCGCCAATCAGGCCGTGCTGCCGCTGCGCGGCAAGATCCTGAACGTCGAGCGCGCGCGGTTTGACCGCATGCTTGGCAGCCAGGAGATCGGCACACTGATCACCGCGCTTGGAACCGGCATCGGGCGCGATGAATTCGATATCAAGAAACTGCGCTACCACAAGGTCGTCATCATGACCGACGCCGACGTGGATGGCGCGCATATCCGCACACTGCTGCTTACATTCTTCTTCCGCCAGATGCCGCAGCTGATTGAGGGCGGATATCTCTACATCGCGCAGCCGCCGCTCTACAAAGTGGCGCGCGGCAAGTCCGAGGTCTACCTCAAGGATCAGGCCGCGCTGGACGATTATCTGATCGCGATGGGCACCGATGGCGCCGTGCTGCGGCTGGGGTCGGGCGAGGAAATCGCCGGGGCGGACCTGAGCCGCGTGATCGATGGCGCGCGGCAGTTCCGCCGGATTCTCGAAGCCTTCCCGACACATTACCCCCGA
>JAUXPG010000441.1 GCA_030683915.1 Gemmobacter sp. | reverse complement strand
AGGGGTGGGCGCCGTGCTGGCCACGTCGCTGGTGACCGCGCTGGCGCAGGGGGGGCACGAACGCGCCGCGGTGGACCGTCTGGTGGCGGAACTGACCGAAATCATCCCGCCCGAGGCGCGCGCCACGGCCAGCCCCGTCGCGGGCAAGACCGTGGTGTTCACTGGCACGCTCGAACGCATGACCCGTGCCGAGGCCAAGGCCCGCGCGGAATCGCTGGGCGCCAAGGTTGCAGGGTCGGTTTCGGTCAAGACCGATTATCTGGTCGCCGGACCCGGCGCAGGGTCCAAGGCCACCAAGGCCGCCGAACTGGGCGTCACCGTGCTGGACGAGGACGCGTGGCTGGCGCTGATCGGGCCATGAGCCGGCCCGAGCCGCTGTTCCCGCTGTTTGCCGCGCTCGAAACCTTGCCGGGGGTCGGGGAAAAATCAGTGCGCGCCTTTGCCGGGTTGGATGTGACGCGCCCGCGCGATCTGTTGTTCGTGTTGCCGCATTCCGTGGTTGACCGCCGCCGCCGCGACTCCATCCGCGATATCACGCCCCCTGCCACGCTGACCGTCGAGGTGGAGATCGGCGCGCATTTCCCCGCCCGCCGCAAGGGGGGGCCATCGCGGGTGATGGTGCGCGATGCGGTCACCGAATTTCCGCTGGTGTTCTTTCACGCCCGTGGCGACTGGTTGCAGCGCCAGTTGCCAAGCGGACAGCGCCGACTGGTGTCGGGCAAGGTCGAACTGTTCGACGGCATCGCGCAGATGATCCATCCCGACCACATCCTGCGGCTGGAGGACGCCGCCGACCTGCCGTCGTTCGAGCCGGTCTATCCGGCGGCGGCGGGACTGACCCAAGGTTTGATCCGCAAGGCGGTGGCGGGCGCGCTGGCCCGTGTTCCCGTGGCGCCGGAATGGATCGACCCGGCGCTGCTGGCGCGCGAGGGGTGGCCCGACTGGGCGGCAGCCATTGCTGCGGCCCATGCGCCGTCCGGTCCGGCCGATCTTGCGCCCACCGCCCCCGCCCGTGCGCGGCTGGCCTATGACGAATTGCTGGCGCATCAGCTGACCTTGGCCTTGGCGCGCGCGCAGGCCCGCCGCAAACCGGGGCGCATGACCAAGGGCACCGGCGCGTTGCAGGCCCGCGTGCTGGCCGGTCTGCCCTATGCCCCCACCGGGGCACAGACCCGCGCGGTGGCCGACATCGCCGCCGACATGGCCCAGCCTCAGCGCATGAACCGTCTGCTGCAAGGGGATGTGGGGGCAGGGAAAACGCTGGTGGCGTTTCTGGCGCTGCTGATCGCGGTCGAAGCGGGCGGGCAGGGCGTGATGATGGCCCCGACCGAAATCCTGGCCCGCCAGCATTGGGAGGGGCTGCGCGATCTGGCGCTGCTGGCCGGGGTGCGGCTGGATATTCTGACCGGGCGCGACAAGGGGGCCGAGCGCGCGGCCAAGCTGGCCGCGCTGGCGGCGGGGGACATCGGCATTCTGGTGGGCACCCATGCGGTGTTCCAAAAGGATGTGGCCTTCCACGACCTGCGCCTTGCCGTGATCGACGAACAGCACCGCTTTGGCGTGGCGCAGCGGATGGAACTGGGCGCCAAGGGTCTGGCCGTGGATGTGCTGGTGATGACGGCCACGCCCATCCCGCGCAGTCTGGCGCTGGCGCAGTTCGGCGACATGGACATCAGCGTGCTGGACGAAAAGCCGCCGGGCCGCCAGCCGGTAAAAACCGTGCTGATCAACGCCGAACGCATGGCCGAGGTGGTCGATCATCTGTCCCGCGCCGTGGCCGAAGGGCGGCAGGCCTATTGGGTCTGCCCCTTGGTCGAGGAATCCGAAACCGTGGACATGACCGCCGCCGAAGACCGTTTCGTGCATTTGCGCGCGGTGCTGGGCGACGATGTCGTGGCGCTGGTGCATGGCCAGATGCCCCTCGCGGACAAGGATGCAGCGATGGCGCGCTTCGTGTCGGGCGCGGCGCGGGTGCTGGTGGCGACCACGGTGATCGAGGTCGGGGTGAACGTGCCCAACGCTTCGATCATGGTGATCGAACAGGCCGAAAGCTTTGGTCTGGCGCAGTTGCACCAGTTGCGCGGGCGGGTGGGGCGGGGCGCAGCCGAGTCGACCTGTCTGATGATGTATCGCGGCCCCTTGGGCGAAACCGCGCGCCGCCGGTTGCAGACCCTGCGCGACACCGAAGACGGGTTCCGCATCGCCGAAGAAGATCTGGCCATCCGTGGCGCGGGCGATCTGATCGGCACCGCGCAATCGGGCCTGCCCCGGTTCCGGCTGGCCGATCTGGAACGGCAGGCGGGGTTGATGGCGGTGGCGCAAAGCGATGCGCGCGCGTTGCTGGCGCTGGACCCGGCGCTTGAAACCCCGCGGGGCCGCGCCGCGCGCTTCTTGCTGTGGCTGCTGGATCAGGACAAGGCGATCCGCCTGATCGGCGTCGGCTAAAGAAAGCTCTGCGGGTCGATATCGATGGCCAGCCGCACATTGGCAGGCAAGCGCACGCCTGCCACCCAGGCCGCCAGCGCGGGTTGCAGCGCCACGCCCCGGGCCGCCTTGACCAGCAAACGCACCCGATGCCGCCCGCGCACGCGGGCGATGGGGGCGGGCGCCGGGCCCCAGACCTCGGCCCCGATGGCCTGCAAAGGGCGCGCAGCGCGGGCCAGCGCCTCGGCCGCTGCAAAGGTCGCCTGCGCGTCGGGCCCCGACAGGATAAGGCCTGCAAGCCGGCCATAGGGCGGCATGCCTGCCGCCGCCCGCGCCGCCGCCTCGGTGGCCCAGAACGCCTCTTCGTCACCCGACAGGATGGCGCGGATCACCGGATGGTCGGGCTGATGCGTCTGAAGCAGGGCCACGCCGGGACGTTCCGCCCGCCCCGCCCGCCCCGCGACCTGCCGCATCAACTGGAACGTGCGCTCGGCCGCTCGCAGGTCCGACCCTTGCAACCCCAGATCGGCGTCGATCACGCCCACCAGCGTGAGCAAGGGAAAGTTGTGCCCCTTCGCCACGATCTGCGTGCCAACGATGATGTCGGCGGCCCCGGCGGCGATGGCGGTGATATCCTCCTTCAAGGCGCGGGCGCTGGAATAAAGGTCGGACGACAGGGTCTTGACCCGCGCCTGCGGCCAGAGCGCCGCAGCCTCCTCGGCCATGCGTTCCACGCCGGGCCCGATGGCGGCGAGCCGCCCTTCAACGCCGCAGGCGGGGCAGGCGGTGGGAATCGGGCGGTTCGCGCCGCACTGGTGGCAGACCAGCCGCTTCTGGAACCGATGCTCCACCATCCGCGCATCGCACTGGTCACAGCCGATCTGGTTGCCGCAGGCCCGGCAGATCGTCACCGGCGCGAACCCCCGGCGATTGAGGAACAAAAGCGACTGTTCCCCCGCCGCCAGCCGCGCGCTGACCGCTTGGGCCAGCTCCGGCGAAATCCAGCGGTCTGACCGCAGGCTGGCACCCCGCAGGTCGAGCGCGCGCATCTCTGGGAGGTCTTGCGGGCCAAAGCGGCTGGTCAGGTCGGCACGGGCATAGCGCCCGGCCTGCGCGTTCACCCATGTCTCAAGGCTGGGCGTGGCCGAGGCCAGCACCACCCTTGCCCCTTCGACCGAGGCGCGCAGCACCGCCATGTCGCGGGCATGGTAGAGCACACCTTCGTCCTGCTTGTACGAGGTGTCGTGTTCCTCATCCACCACGATCAGCGCAAGGTCGCGGTACGGCAGGAACAGCGCCGACCGCGCCCCCACCACCAAACCCACACCGCCCGCAGCCGTCATCGCCCACAA
This sequence comes from Gemmobacter sp., assembly GCA_030683915.1. Taxonomy (GTDB): domain Bacteria; phylum Pseudomonadota; class Alphaproteobacteria; order Rhodobacterales; family Rhodobacteraceae; genus Wagnerdoeblera. Next base: position 1,275 of record JAUXPG010000441.1, on the reverse strand, counting down.
CCGGCGGCGTTCGGCCGCCGACATGCCGGAATGCCATTCACCGGGCCGTGCGCCGAACCGTGCCTCGACCCGCGTCAGGAATTCCGCCGTCAGCGCGATTTCAGGCAGCAGCACCAACGCCTGCCGCCCGCGCCGCAGCGCCTCGGCCACGGCTTCAAGATAAACCTCGGTCTTGCCCGAGCCGGTAACACCCTTCAACAGGGTGGTCCCGTAGCCGCCGGTGCCCACCCCCTCGCGCAAGGTGTCGGCGGCGGCGGCCTGATCGGGCGACAGCGCCAGCAGCGCGGCGTCCGGGTCCAGCCGCGGATAGGGCAAATCGCGCGGCACCTCACCCACCGCCAGCACGCCCTGATCGACCAACCCCTTGATGACGGCCGCTCCACAGCCCGCCGCCCGCGCCAGATCCGCGATGGGCAGACCCGCGCCCCCCAGATCGGCCAGCGCGGCCAGCACGCGGCCGCGCGCCTCGGTCGGCCGGGCGGGGGCCGTGCCGGTGGCGCGCACCAACCGGCGCATCTGCGGCGGATCGGCCAGCCCCGGCACCCGCGTCGCCAGCCGCAGCATCGCGGGCAAGGAGGTCAGCGTGTAATCGGCGGCCCGGGCCAGAAAGCTACGCAAGGCGGGCTGCATCGGCGGCACGTCAATCACATGGTCCACCGCTTTCAGGCGCGCAGCGTCAAACCCGCCCGATCCCGGCCCCCAGACCACCCCCACCACCCGCCGCGACCCCAGCGGCACCACGACAAAAGCCCCCGTCACCACCGGGGTCTCGATCCGGTAATCGAGCGCGCGCAACGGCATGTCAGGGGTCAGCACGGACACCGTGCTGCCGGGGGGGTGCGGATCGGTCGGGTCGGTCAAGGGCGGCCATTCGGGCTGGGATGCAGCCCGCAGCCTTGCACTGCTCTGCGCCCCGCCGCAAGGGACAGGGCAACGGCATAGGCCCGCCCAAGCACGAACAGCGCCAAGCGCTGCACGCCCGCTGAAACGGGGAAACCTGTTATATTCCAAGATTTCAGGAATTTGGCTGGGGCGCCAGGATTCGAACCTGGGAATGGCGGTACCAAAAACCGCTGCCTTACCACTTGGCGACGCCCCAACCGTGCGGCGGTGTTTAGCGAAGGGGCTGGGGGGGTGCAAGAGGGATTTCGAAAAAATCTCGCACCGGGCGCGAGAAGTGGGGCAAGGAGCGGAGCGGTGGTCGGTCTGCGGCGCGGCGCAGTTGAAAGCGCACGGGTTGGCGGGTATGCGGGGGCCATGAAACAGGTGGATGTG
>JAUXPG010000407.1 GCA_030683915.1 Gemmobacter sp. | reverse complement strand
CGGGGCATGTCGATACCTTCACCCGCGACCGGATGCCGCCCGGCGACCAATGGCCCGAACTTCTGCACGGGCGGTTCAGCTACCCCGAATGGCTGAATGCTGCGGTGGAACTGACCGACCGCATGGTGGAACGCGGCTTTGGCGACCATACCGCGCTGATCGGCAACGGGCGGATGCGCACCTACAAGGAACTCGCCGACTGGACCAACCGCATCGCCCACGCGCTGGTCGAGGATTACGGCGTCAAGCCCGGCAACCGCGTGCTGATCCGGTCGGCCAATAACCCGGCAATGGTGGCCGCGTGGCTGGCGGCGACCAAGGCGGGGGCGGTGGTGGTCAACACCATGCCGATGCTGCGGTCGGGCGAACTGGCGGCCATCGTTGACAAGGCCGAAATCGCGCTGGCGCTCTGTGACACGCGGTTGATGGATGAACTCGTGGATTGCGCGAAGCATTCGCGCTTTCTCAATACCGTGGTGGGGTTCGACGGCACGGCCAACCACGATGCCGAACTTGACCGCGCGGCCTTGCGCAAATCGGTGCGGTTCGATGCGGTGCGGACCGGCCGCGACGACGTGGCCCTGCTTGGCTTCACCAGCGGCACCACCGGCGAGCCGAAGGCGACCATGCATTTCCACCGCGATCTGCTGATCATCGCCGACGGCTACGCGCGCGAGGTGCTGAACGTGACCTCCGATGACGTGTTCATCGGATCGCCGCCGCTGGCCTTCACCTTCGGGCTGGGCGGGCTGGCGGTGTTTCCGCTGCGCTTCGGCGCCGCGGCCTGCCTTTTGGAAAACGCCTCGCCCCCCAACCTGATCGAGATGATCCAGACCTACCGCGCCACGGTCTGCTTCACCGCACCCACGGCCTACCGCGTGATGCTCAAGGCGATGGGCGAAGGGGCCGATCTGTCCAGCCTGCGCGCCGCCGTCAGTGCCGGCGAAACGCTGCCCGCCCCGATCTACGAAGACTGGATCGCCAAGACCGGCAAGCCGATGCTGGACGGCATCGGCGCCACGGAAATGCTGCACATCTTCATCTCCAACCGCTTCACCGACCACCGCCCGGCCTGCACCGGCAAGCCGGTGACCGGCTACGAGGCCAAGATCGTCGGTGAAGACGGTGCCGAATTGCCGCGCGGTCAGGTCGGGCGGCTGGCGGTGAAGGGGCCCACCGGGTGCCGCTACATGGCCGACGCGCGGCAGCAAACCTATGTGCAGAACGGCTGGAACCTGACCGGCGATGCGTTCTGGCAGGATGATGAGGGCTATTTCCACTTCGCCGCCCGCAACGACGACATGATCGTATCGGCGGGCTACAATATCGCCGGCCCCGAGGTCGAGGCGGCGCTGCTCAAGCACCCCGATGTGGCCGAATGCGCCGTGATTGGCGAACCCGATGCCGAACGTGGGCAGGTTGTCGCGGCTTTCGTCGTGCTGGCGCACGACGTCGAACCGGGCCCGGCCGAGGTGAAGATCCTGCAAGACCACGTGAAATCCGTCATCGCGCCCTACAAATATCCGCGCCGGGTGCATTTCGTCGGCGCGCTGCCGAAAACCGCCACCGGCAAGATCCAGCGCTTCCGGCTGCGCGACAAGGACTGACCGCGCGTCCTTCGCGCCGACCCAAATATCCCACGGGGGTGCGGGGGTGTGAAACCCCCGCTTCTTTGTTCGTGGGCGCGGGGTATCGCGCGCCCGGTTCGGTGCGGGCCGTCCCCGGTGCCCGCTCGCCCCGATTGCAATTCCGGGCCGGGGGCCTTATCTGGCAGGCTCAGCCGGTGCAGGGGATGCGCGATGAACTGGATCACCAATTACGTCCGACCCAAGATCAACTCGCTGTTCTCGCGCCGAGAGGTGCCCGAGAACCTGTGGACCAAATGCCCCGAATGCGGGACGATGCTGTTCCACCGCGAATTGGCCGACAACCTCAACGTCTGCACCAACTGCGATCACCACATGGCGATCACGCCGCGCGACAGGTTCAAGGCGCTGTTTGATGGCGGCATCTTCGTCGAGGTGAAGGTCCCCGAACCGCTCAGCGACCCGTTGCAGTTCAAGGACCAGAAGAAATACCCCGAACGCATGAAGGCCGCGCAAAAGGCCACCGGCGAGAAAGAGGCGATGCTCGTTGCCGAAGGCGAGGTGCTGCGCACCCCCGTTGTCGCCGTCGCGCAGGATTTCGCCTTCATGGGCGGGTCGATGGGCATGTATGTCGGCAACGCGGTCATCGCGGCGGCGCAGCGCGCGGTGGATCTCAAGCGCCCGCTGCTGCTCTTTTCCGCCGCCGGGGGCGCGCGCATGCAAGAGGGCATCCTCAGCCTGATGCAGATGCCGCGCACCACCGTCGCCATCCAGATGCTCAAGGAGGCGCGGCTGCCCTATGTCGTCGTGCTGACCCATCCCACCACCGGCGGCGTCACCGCCAGCTATGCCATGCTGGGCGACGTGCAGATTGCCGAACCGAACGCGCTGATCTGCTTTGCCGGGCCGCGGGTGATCGAACAGACCATCCGTGAAAAGCTGCCCGAGGGGTTCCAGCGCGCGGAATACCTGCTGGACCACGGCATGCTTGACCGGGTGACCCACCGCAAGAACATGCGCGACGAACTGGTGACCATCCTGCGCATGCTCACGGGCCAGCCCCCCGCCATCAAGGGCGAGTTGCCGCAACCCGCGCCCGCGCCCGAAACGCCCGCACAACCCGCCTGACCCCGGTTGCCGCTTCCGGCGGTCAACCTGTCGCCCCTTGCCTTGCGCGCCTTGGTGCGCCGGGCATCTTGCGCATAGCCCTCTCCCCCCCCGCCCCCAGATCATAGGCCCGCCCATGCCCGCCCCCGGTTCCGATGTCATCCTCGAGCGGATGATGGCGCTTCACCCCAAGGTCATCGATCTGACGCTGGATCGTGTCTGGCGGCTGTTGGACCGGCTGGGCCATCCCGAACGCGCGCTGCCCCCGGTGATCCATGTCGCGGGCACCAACGGCAAGGGCAGCACCCAAGCGATGATCCGCGCCGGGCTGGAGGCGGCGGGTCAGGTGTGCCACGCCTATACGTCGCCGCATCTGGCGTGGTTTCACGAACGCATCCGGCTGGCGGGCCAGATCATCTCGGAACCAGCGCTGGCCGCTTTGCTGGCCGAAACCGAGGCGGTGAACGGCCCCGAACCGATCACCTATTTCGAAATCACCACCTGCGCGGCCTTGCTGGCCTTTGCCCGCACCCCCGCCGATGCGCTGTTGCTCGAGGTCGGGCTGGGCGGGCGGCTCGATGCGACCAACGTGGTGGACAAGCCCGCCATCTGCGTCATCACCCCCGTGTCGCTGGACCACCAGCAATATCTGGGCGACACGGTGGGGGAAATCGCCGGCGAAAAGGCGGGCATCCTGAAGCGCGGCGTGCCCTGCGTGGTCGGCCCGCAGATGCCTGCTGGTCTGGCCGCCATCGAGGCGCGGGCCGAGGCCGTGGGTGCGCCGCTGCTCGTCGCCAACCGCGACTGGCAGGCGTGGTCGGAACGCGGGCGGCTGATCTTTCAGGACGGCCGCGGGTTGCTGGACCTGCCGTTGCCCAACCTGCCCGGCCCGCACCAGATCGACAATGCCGGGGCCGCGCTGGCCGTGCTGCGCCATCTGGGCCACGACGAAGCGGCCTGCGAGGCGGCAGTGACCCGTGCCTACTGGCCTGCCCGCATGCAGCGGCTGCGCCAAGGGCCGCTGGTCGCCCTTGCCCCCGAGGTGGACCTGTGGCTGGACGGTGGACATAACCCGGCGGCGGGCGAGGCGCTGGCCGCCACGCTGTCGGCCATGCCGCGCCGCCCGACCCATGCGATTTGCGGCATGCTCAACACCAAGGACATCGCCGGGTTCCTGCGCCCGATGGCCCCACATCTCGTGGCGCTGCATGCGGTGTCGATTCCGGGCGAAAAGAACACGCTGCCCGCCGAGGTGACGCAAGCCGCAGCCGAAGCTGCCGGCATCCCCGCCACGATTGCCGCGTCGGTGGCCGAGGCGCTGGGCGCCATCGCGGCGGCCGACAGCCGGGCGCGGGTGGTGATCTGCGGGTCCCTTTATCTGGCGGGGTCGATCCTGCGCGAAAACGGCTGACCCCCGCATCTGGGGCCGGACAGCGCGCGAATCACGTCATCTTGACGGTTCGGGCGCGGTTTCGCTATGCTGCGGCTACGCCGCGGCCATCCTTTGGCCGGGTGCCGCGCAGGTGCAAGGTGTGGGGGTAGGGGGTGTTGCGCATCGGTTTGGCCGTGCTGGCGCTGGTGGCGGCCGTGGCAAGCCTGTTGACCCTGCCCCCCGGCCCTGCCGCCCGCCCCGGCGCGATGGCCACGGCGGCCGTGCCCGCCCCAGCGTCGCCGAAGCCCGCCCCCGACGTGGACGAAGTGACCGATGCCATCCTCGCGGCGCTGGGCCTGTTGCAGGCCCCTGCGCCCGACCAGACCGGCCTGCAGGCCATGACCCACAGCGCGGTGCAGGCGTTGGCCGGGGCCGCGGGTGGCCCGCTGCCGCCCGATCCGCCGGTGACGCTGCAATCGCTGGTGACCGGGGCGCTGCGTGACGGCAAGCCAGATGCCGAAATCGACCGTCTGGTGAACGCCGCGGCGGCGCGCGGTGACATCCGGGTGCCACTGGCGCTGATCACCGCAGATGGCCGCGTCGATACCCCCCTGCTGCTGGCCAATCTGGTGGACAAGGCCACGCGCGAGGCTGGCGCACGCCGCTCGGCCCCGCCCGCCACCACTGGCGCCGGTGGGAACACCGGCATCCTGCCCGGAGGCGATGGTGCGCCAGAGCCCCAGCGCATCTACACGGTTCAGCCGGGCGACAGTCTGGGCGGCATCGCGGTGCGGCATTACGGCGACATCAACCGCTTTCTGCGGGTTTACGATGCCAACCGAACGATCCTGTCCAGCCCCGACCGTATCCGCGTCGGGCAACGGCTGGTCCTTCCGGCGCCCTGATGGCGGCAGGACATGGCCGACCGCGCGGGGAACGCCGCCGGTTTGCCGTTGCGTTGGGCCGGAGTCGCGGTAAGCTGACCTGATGATCCCACCGCAAGGCCCCGCGCCCTTTCCCCTGTCGCCCGCCGTGCCCGAAGTGGTCAGCTTCGACCGCAAGGAACTGGGGGTGATCCTGTCGGTCTATGGCCGCATGGTCGCTGCGGGCGAATGGCGCGACTATGCCATTGCCAGCCTGCGCGATCTTGCGGTGTTTTCGGTGTTCCGCCGCACCGCGGAGGTGCCGCTGTACCGGATCGAAAAACGCCCGCGGTTGCGCGCCCGTCAGGGCATGTATGCGGTGGTGGGCGCCGACGGCCAGGTCCTGCGGCGCGGTCACGATCTGGCGCTGGTGCTGCGGGTGCTGGAACGCAAGCTCATCCGCGCGGTGGATGGCGGCAGCTAGGCGGGCGCGGACTTCGTGGGACGTTCTGGAAGCGTGGTGCCGCTGAAGGGACTCGAACCCCCGACCCCATCATTACGAATGACGTGCTCTACCAGCTGAGCTACAGCGGCACGCTTCCAGATCCGGGCGTGACCCGGCCAACCAGCGCCGCAACGCCCCCTTGGTCTTGCACACCTGTCCCACGCGACCAAACGCTTGCGAAAGGGGTGCCACCAACAGGGCTTTTGGCGCCTTGGGGGCCGTATATCGGCCCCGTGCAGGTTTATCAAGACACCGATCCACGCCGCGCGGGATCATTTTGCCACGGCGCGCCGGTGTCAGGACCCGGCCTTGCGCAGCGTCTGGTCGGGGGTTTCCAGCGGCGCCTCGTCAATCACCACGGGGTCCTCGGGTTCCGGCTCCGGCTCGGCCGGGCGGCCGACGATCAGCGGCAACATCTCGGTCTGCGTGGCGCTGGGGCCGGTCGATTCGGGCGGTTCCTTCCAGGCCAGCGTGTCAAACCCGCCGCAGTTGCCACAGACAGGCTCCCAATGTGCATGGATGGCGTTGCACGCCTCGCACACCCATTGCGGCCCGCGCGGTGCGGTCAGCGCCCGTGCCAGCCAGCCGCGCACCACGGCATCATCGGCGCCGGTGCCGCGTTCGATCGCGGCCATGATGGTCAGCGCCCGCGCGGTCGGGTGGGTGGTGACCAGATCGCCCATATCGCGCCGTGCGGCGGGGAAATCTTCGGCGGCGATGTGCAGTTCGGCCATCAGCAGGCGGGTTTCCTCGTGCGCCGGGTTGATGTCGGTCAGCGTGCGGAACCGGCGCACCCGGTCGGCCGGGGTCTCGCCCGCCGCGATTTCGGCAAAGGCGGCGGCAAGATCGGGGTGGGGCTGGGCCTCCCATGCCTTGCGCAGGACCTTGGCGGCGGCTTTCGGGTTGCCTTGGGCAATGTAACTGCGCGCGGCCATCGCGGCCGCCGGGATCAGGTCGGGGCTGGCCTTGTTGGCGGCAATCGCCGCTTCGCGCGCCTCAAGGCTCGAGGTGTCGTCCAGCAACACGGCGGCTTCCTGCAAGGCCAGCACGGCATCGCGGCGTTTCCACACATCCCGCGGCAGCGCACCCGCCTTCAGCTTTGCGCCCAGCGTCAGCCGCGCGCCGCGCCAGTCATGCGCGCCCGCCTGCAGCTTCAACAGCACGTCCTGCGTGTCGGTGTGTTTTGGCTTCAGCGCAAAGGCCTTTTCCGCCAGTTTCAGTGCGGTTTCGGTGTCGCCCTCGGCCAGTTTCAGCTTCATCAGCCCCCGGATGCCGACAAACCGGCTGCGCGGATCGGCCAGCAGCACCTTCCACGCCGCTTCGGCGCGGGCCTTGTCGCCGATGGCGGTCGCGGCCTCGGCGGTGACAAGGCTGGTGATTTCCGGCTTGCCCAACAGCTTTTCCGCCTTGGCTGCCCGCGCCATCGCCACCCGCGCCTCGCCCGAGGCCAACGCCATCATCGCCTCGGACAGCGCGGCATAGCCGCGGCGTTCGCGGTTGCGGTCGAAATAGCGCGAGATCGCGGTTTCATCGCCGGTCAGAAACGCCACCACGGCCAGCAACAGCCCGACCAACCGCATCAGCACCCACACCGCGACCACCAGCGCCACCGCCGCGATGGCGGCCTGCAGCGGGCCAAGCGTGACCTCATACCCCAGCATGGCGATGCGGATGCCGCCTTCGGTTTCCGACAGCAGCGCGGCCCCCCAGGTCAGGGCGGCCACCACCGCGAAGAAGATCAGGGCCTTTGCCAGGGACCAGAGCATCGGGTGTCTCCTTACTGCGCGTCGAGGTCTGCGGCCATGTCGGCCAGGGCGGCGGCGGCGGCCGCGCGGATGTCAGCCTGCGCGCGCCAATCGGCCAGCACGGCGGTGGCTTCGGGCGGCAGCCGGTCAAGTTCGGCCAGCGTCGCTGCCAGGTCGCCCGCCCGCAGCGCCGCCTCGGCGCGCGACAGCACCGCATCGGGTTCGTCGCCGGTGCGGGGCAGGGTGGACCGCAGCCCCGTCTGCCCTTTCAGGAACGCGCCCAGCCGGTCGGACAGCGCGGCATCGGGCGCTGGCTGCACCGTGGCGGCAAGGGCTGCGCGCGCAGCATCCGGAAACCCGGCCTGAAGTTGGGCCAGCGTCGGCACACCTTCGGCATGGCCCGACAGCGTGGCCGGAACCGCCACGCCCGCCGCGCCCAGATCGGCCAGCGCGGCATCGAACGCGCCCCCGGACGCCAGCGCCGCCTGCACCCGCAGGATGGCGCCGCGCGCCACGGCGGCGCGGGCGGTCGCCTCGGCCTGCGCGCGCAACGATTCGCCTTCGGCACGCAGGGCTTCGGCGCGGGCGGTGGAGGCGGCACGTTCGGCCTCGGCGGCGGCCCGCAGTGCCTCGAGTTCCTGTGCCACGCCGCTTTCGCGCGGAATGGCGGCCAGTTCGGCGCGCAGGGCCTCAAGCTCGGCCTGAATCGGGGCCAGATCGGGGGCAGGCGGCACGGCCTGTTTCAGCGTCTCAATGTCGGCACGAAGCGCGTCAATCACCGCCGGGTCGGTGCCGGACGTGGCGGGCAGTTCGGTCAGCCGCTGTTCCAGCGCGGCAAGGCGGTCGGCCAGCGCAGGGTCGGGCGCCGGGATGGCAAGGTCGGCCAGCTTGCGGTCCTGCGCGGCCAGCCGGGCCTCGAACGCCGACAGCTGGCGCGTCGTCGCCTCCAGCGGCCAGCCTTGCGGCACGACCTGTGCGGCGACGAACCCGATGGCGGCAGCCACCACCCCGCCCAGCACCGGCCAGAGCGGGTTGCTGCGGGCGGGCGCGGGGGCGGCGGCCACCGGCGCGGGAGCGACAGCGGGCACCGGTTCCGGCGCGGGCGGTTCGGGGCTGTGCGCAACCTCGGCCTCGGCCCCGGGCGGGGGCAGGGCGGGGTCGGGGAATGGTTCGTTCAGCGGGTCAGATCGCAGGTCGGGCACGGGTTCGGGGTCCGCCGCAGGGGCGGTGTCAGATTCAATTGACAGATCGACTGCCGATTCTTCGGCGCTCGGCGCCGTGTCCGCCGGTTCCGGCAGATCGACAGCCGGTGCTTCGGGCGCGTCGGACACGGCAAGATCCGGTTCCGTTTCGGTTTTCTTCTTGCGACCGGCCATCCGGGCCTCCATCCGTCAGCGGGCAAGGCCCGCGCTGTCACGTCAACTATACACCGGCGTCCGTCCGGCGCCACCGTCTTTGCCCAGCACGCGACTCAGCGCCTCCAGCATGCCGGGGGCGTCGGGCGTGGCCGCCACCTCGACCCCGGCGGGGCCAAGTGCGGCCATCGGCACCGCCGCCGCCGCGCTGATCGCAACCACCTGCAAGGGCGCCGCCACCTTCCCGGCTTGCGCTGCAAAGATGCGCGCGCTTCGCGGGGAAAACACCGCAACCACCACCGGGTCGGCTCGTTCCAACACGTCCCGCACCCCGGATGTCAGATGCTGCTCCTCCTGAGCATACACAATGGCCGGGGTCACCTGCCAACCTGCGGCATCAAGCCGCTGGGCCAGATCACCGGCGGAGTCCCGCCCACGCGCGTGCAGCCAGTGCCCCCCCGGCCCCCGCGCGGTCAGCGCCGTCACCATCCCGTCGGCATCGCCGCCCAAGGCCTCGGCCTGCCATCCCATGCCCTGCGCCACCTCGGCGGTGCGCGCCCCGACACACACTGCCCGCCCGCGCCGCGCGGTCAGCCGCGCCAAGGCGGCAACCCCGGTTTCCGAGGTGAAGATCACGCCGTCCCACTGCTGCGGCAACTCGGGCGTCAGGAACACCGGCGCCATCAGCGGCGCCATCAGCACGGCAACATCGCCGAACCTGTCGCGCAGTTGCGCCGCAAAACGGGCCGATGCTTCGGCAGGGCGGGTCAGGATGACGGTCGGGCGGGATTGTCTGGCCATGCCCATGGTGTTACCCCCTGCAGGGGCCTGCGGCAACCGGGCCGCAAGGGCGGACAGGGCGCAGGCGGATGGACGGAACGCTGACATTCCTCGGGCTGGAAAGCAGCTGCGACGATACCGCCGCCGCCGTGGTGCGCGCCGGGCCGGAGGGTGCGGTGATCCTGTCGTCGGTGGTGGCGGGACAGGACGCGCTGCATGCGGCCTTCGGGGGCGTCGTGCCCGAAATCGCCGCCCGCGCCCATGCCGAACGCATTGACCTGTGCGTGGAACAGGCGCTGGAACAGGCGGGGCTGCCGCTGGCCGCCATGGATGGCATCGCGGTCACCGCCGGGCCGGGGCTGATCGGCGGGGTGCTGGCGGCCGTGATGTGCGCCAAGGGCCTGTCGGCGGCGACGGGCCTGCCGCTTGTGGGCGTGAACCATCTGGCAGGGCACGCGCTGACCCCGCGGCTGACGGATGCGCTGGCGTTTCCCTATCTCATGCTGCTGGTGTCGGGCGGGCATTGCCAGTTCCTGCTGGTCGAAGGCGTGGACAGGTTCCGCCGTCTGGGCGGCACCATCGACGATGCCCCCGGCGAGGCATTCGACAAAACCGCCAAACTGCTGGGCCTGCCGCAACCCGGCGGCCCTGCGGTCGAAGCCGAAGCGGCGCAGGGCGATGCTCGGCGCTTTGCCTTTCCGCGCCCGCTGCTGGACCGGCCGGGGTGTGACCTGTCGTTTTCCGGGCTGAAAACCGCACTTCTGCGCGCGCGTGACGCGGTGATCGCGGCGCGGGGCGGCATTCCGGTCCAGGACCGGCGCGACCTGTGCGCCGGGTTTCAGGCGGCGGTGGCCGATGTGCTGGCCGAAAAGTCGCGCCGCGCGCTGGTCGAATGCCCCGGCATCACGGGCTTTGCCGTGGCGGGGGGCGTGGCGGCCAACGCCACGCTGCGGGGACGGTTGATGGCGGTGGCCGCTGCGGCGGGGGTGCCGTTTCTGGCGCCGCCGCTGCGGCTTTGCACCGACAACGCCGCCATGATCGCATGGGCCGGGATCGAACGGTTCCGCGCGGGCCTGACCGACGATCTGGCCTTGTCCGCACGCCCGCGCTGGCCGCTGGACAGCACCGCGCCCGCGCTGCTCGGGTCGGGCAAGAAGGGGGCCAAGGCATGACGGTGGTTCTGGGTGCCGGGGCCTTTGGCACCGCGCTGGCGGTGGCGCTGGCGGCAAACGGGCCGGTCACGCTGTGGGGCCGCGGCATGCACTGGGCGGCGGCGCGGGAAAACCCGCGTCTGCCCGGCGTGACCCTGCCCGACAGCGTGCGCGTCGGCGCCGCCGCGCTGCCGCCGCTCGATGGCCCGGTTCTGATCACGGTCCCCATGCAGGCGCTGGGCGCGTTTCTGGCCGAACACGCCGCCGCGCTGGAAAACCGCCCGCTGGTGCTGTGCTGCAAGGGAATCGACCTTTCCACCCTGCGCGGGCCATCGGCGCTGGTGGCGGCGCATTGCCCCGGTGCCACCGCCGCCGTGCTGACCGGCCCCAGCTTTGCCGCCGACATCGCGCGCGGCTTGCCCACCGCCCTGACGCTGGCCTGCGAGGAGGACAGCATCGCCGCCACGCTGCAGGCGGCGCTGTCCACCCCGACCTTGCGGATTTACCGCAGCACCGATGTGCTGGGCGCGGAACTGGGCGGCGCGCTGAAGAACGTCGTCGCGATCGCGGCGGGCATCGTGATGGGCGCCGGGCTGGGCGACAGCGCCCGCGCCGCGCTGATGACCCGCGGCTATGCCGAAATGATCCGCTTTGCCACCCGGCTTGGCGCGCGGGCGGAAACGCTGGCAGGGCTGTCGGGCTTTGGGGATCTGGTGCTGACCTGCACCTCGTCGCAGTCGCGCAACTTTCGCCACGGCTTTGCGCTGGGTGCCGGCCAGCCACCCGACCCCGCCGCCACCGTCGAAGGGCTGGCCACCGCGCAGGCCGTGCTGCGGCAGGCCATCCGCTTTGGCATCGCTGCCGATATGCCGGTGACGGCGATGGTCGGCGCCGTCACCACCGGCCGCGCCAGCGTGGCGCAGGCCGTCCAGACCCTGATGACCCGTCCCCTGAAGGAGGAATGAATGCTGTTCGCCCTGACCTGCCTTGACAAGCCCGGTGCCCTGCCCATCCGGCTCGAGAACCGCCCGGCGCATCTGGAATACTTGAACGGCTCGGGCAAGGTCGCGTTCGGCGGTCCGTTCATCGAAGCCGGGCAGCCCATCGGTTCGCTTCTGGTGATCGAAGCCGCCGACCGCGCCGAGGCCGAGGCCTTCGCCGCCGCCGACCCCTATGCCCGCGCCGGGTTGTTCGAATCGGTGACCATCCGTGAATGGCGCAAGGTGATCGGCTGATGCGCCACTGGCTGATGAAATCGGAACCCGACGTGTTCAGCTGGGACGATCTGGTGGCAACCGGCGCCAAGGGCGAAGAATGGAACGGCGTGCGCAATTACCTTGCGCGCAACAACATGCGCGCGATGGAACTGGGCGACCGCGTGTTCTTTTACCATTCCAACATCGGGCTGGAGGTGGTGGGCATCGCCGAGGTCTGCGCCCTGTCGCACCCCGACAGCACCACCGAAGACCCGCGCTGGGATTGCGTGGATATCCGAGCGGTGGAACCCCTGCCGCGCAAGGTGACGCTGAAGGAAATCAAGGCGACCCCGGAACTGGCCAATATGGCGCTGGTCACCTCGATGCGGCTGTCGGTGCAGCCCGTCACGCCCGAGGAATGGGCCATCGTGTGCCGCATGGGCGGTCTGGCCGCCTGACACCGGCTAAAGATGCGGCGCGATCAGCGCGCGCAGATCGACCTGCGCCTTCAGCCGGTTTGCCAGCAGAAAGATCCCGCCGAACTTGCGCTGCACGAACAGCGTGTCCATCGGCGGGATCACCACATGCGCGCGGTCTTCGGCCAGGGCAAGGCCGGCATCCCGCAGCCGCACCGCCAGGTCCGAAGCGCCAAAGTCGAACACCCCGCCTTGACGCAGCGGCCCCATCGCCATGTCGAACATCGCCAGCATGCCATGTTCCATGCGCGCCGGGGCATCGCCGCCCAGAAACCCCATGCGGATCGCGGCATCCCGCATCCGACCCCGGTCGCCCGACAGCCCTGCGCGCAGCAAATCGCGATAGCGCGCGACAAGGTCGGCCGGCAGGACCCGCGTGGCCCCGAAATCCAGCAAGATCACCCGCCCCGTCGCGGACGCATATCGGTAGTTGGCAAAGTTCGGGTCGGTCTGCATCAGGTGAAATTCGAACAGTTCGCGGAACATCAGGTCGATCAGCTGCGCCATGACCCGGTTGCGTTCGGCCTGTGGCGCATTGGTCAGGTCCTCGACCGGCCCGCCCTCGACAAACGACATCGCCAGAACCCCTTGCGTGGTCAGGTCGGCATGCAGCGCCGGCACCACAAACGCAGGCCGGTCGGCCAGCAGCGTGCCAAAGCGCGCAAGGTTCCGGCCTTCGCGGGCATAATCCGCCTCGTCATGCAACTGACGCTTGGCCTCGGCCAGCATCGGCCCGAGGTCAAGCCCGCGTGGCACCAGCCCCGACAGGCGCAAAAGTGCGGCCACATTGTCCACATCGCTGTCGATGCTGCGCCGCACGCCGGGATACTGCACCTTGATCGCCAGATCGCGTCCATCCCGCGTGATGGCGCGGTGCACCTGCCCGATGGACGCCGCCGCCAGCGGGCGCACATCAAACCGCTGGAACCGGTGCAGCCAGTCCGCCCCCCAGGCTGCCGTCAGCACCTGCTTCACCTGCGCCCCCGGCATCGGGTCCGCATCGGCCCGCAGCCGCGCCAGAATCTGCGTCAACTCGGGCGGAAGCATCTCGCCGCCGTCCATCGACAGAAGCTGCCCCATCTTCATCGCCGCGCCGCGCATCTGCGCCAACTGGTCCGCAACCCGGCGCGCATTGGCCGGCGTCAAAAGCAGATCTGCCAGCCTTGGGTGCTGCCCCCGCGCCAGTTGCGCGGCACCCCCGGCGGCCACCGTGCCTGCAATGCGTGAGGCAAGGCCCCCCAGATGCGCCAACCGCGACAGGCGCGAGGCGGGCACGGCGACGGTTTTCGGATCGGGCCGGTCAGGCGGCATCACGGGGGTCTTTCGGGGTTGCGGCACCGGCCCCGCCACGC
>JAUXPG010000355.1 GCA_030683915.1 Gemmobacter sp. | reverse complement strand
CACCAGCCCCACCAGCCCCAGCCAGAACGCCGGAATGGCATAGCCCGCCAGCCCGACCACGCGGATCACCTGATCCAGCCACGATCCCTGCCGCGCCGCCGCCAGCACCCCCATCGGCACCCCCAGAAAAACCCCGATCAGAATACCGATGGTCGCCATTTCCAGCGTGGCCGGAAACACCCGCGCAAGGTCCGACGCCACCGCCCGCCCGGTCGACACCGATTGCCCCAGATCGCCCTGCACCACCGCGCCGACATAGCGCCCGAACTGCACCAGCAGCGGGTCGTCCAGCCCCATCGCCGCGCGCACGGCATCATAGGTTTCCTTGCTGGCACGGTCCCCGACCACGGCCAGCACCGGGTCAATCGGCACCACCCGCCCGATCACGAAGGTGATGGCCAACAACCCCAGAAGCGTCGCCGCCAGCGTCAGGCCAAAGCCCCCCAAAGCCAACAGGGGCGGTCCAAGCCGATAGGGTTTGGCCATGGGCATGTCAGGGTCTTTCCAATGTGCTTTCGCAAACGGTAACAAAATATTTTTGACTTAGCAAAATTTTTTTACTAGCCTGTGATCCAGGAGGACCGCGATGCCCGAACCGTTGCGCCAGCCGGAACCGGCCCAGCCCCACGCCTTTGGCGGCCGCATCCGCGACCTGCGCCGCAAGGCGGGCATGACCTTGCAGGCGCTGGCCGATCAGGCCGGCATCTCGGTCGGGTTCCTGTCACAGGTGGAACGCGACAAGGCCACGCCATCACTTGGCACGCTGGCGGGGCTGGCGGCGGCGCTCGGGGTGGAAATCGACTGGTTCATCGCCACACCGCGCCCGTCGGACAGCATCACACGGGCAGGCGAACGCCCCAGCTTTTCCATCGCCGACAGTTCGCTGCGCTATGAGCGGGTCAACACCACCCTTCCGGGCGGCACGCTGTCGTCGCTCATCATCGAAATTCCGGTCGGCTATGCGTCGGAAATCACCGCGCACACCGGCGAAGAACTGATTTACGTGCTGGTCGGCACCCTGCGTCAGACGCTGGGTGACGCGACATTCGTGCTACATCCCGGCGACACCCTGCACTTCATGGGCGACACGCCGCATTCCTTTGCCAACGTGGGCGATGGCCCGGTCCGGCTGTTGTGGACCGGCACGTCGCCCCGCCTGATCGGACGATCCCCCGAAAGCCCGTAGCGGGGACAAGCTGCGGCACACCCACAGGAGAGACACATGTCATTTCTCAGAACCACGCTCGCGGTCAGCCTGATTGCCCTGGCAACCGCACCTGCCCTGGCCGCCACGCCCGGCACCGCCCTGGTGATCGCGCAGAACATCGACGACATCGTGACGATCGACCCGGCCACCGCCTATGAATTCAGCTCGGGCGAATATGTCACCAACACCTATGACCAGTTGGTGCAATACGACGCCACCGACACCACGACGTTGGCCCCCGGTCTGGCCACCAGCTGGGACATTGACGCCGCAGCAAAGACCGTGGTGTTCACGTTGCGCGAAGGGGTGAAGTTCCATTCCGGCAACCCGCTGCGCGGCGCCGATGTGGTGGGCAGCTGGAAGCGCGTGCTGGTGCTCAACAAGGCGCCGTCGTTCATTCTGGCCAACCTTGGCTGGACCGCCGACAACCTTGAGGAAATGGTCACCGCCGACGGCAACACCGTCACCGTGCGCTGGAAGGGCGACTTCGCCCCGTCCTTCGTGCTGAACGTGCTGGCCTCGCGCCCGGCCACCATCGTCGATGTCGAAACCGCGATGGCCAACGAAAAAGACGGCGACATGGGCCATGCCTGGATGAACGCCAACAGCGCCGGCACCGGCCCGTTCAAGCTGACCCGCTTTGCCCCCGGCGAAGTGATGATGCTCGAAGCGAACCCCGACTACTGGGGTGGCGCGCCCAAGATGAGCCAGGTTCTGATCCGCCACGTCGCCGAAGCCGCAACCCAGCGCCTGCTGCTGGAATCGGGCGATGTGGACATGGCGAAGAACCTGTCGCCCGATCAGGTCGCCGGTCTGGCGGGCAACGCCAACATCAAGATCGAAACCTATCCGCAGACCGCGGTGCACTGGTTCAGCTTCAACCAAAAGACCGAGGCGCTGCAAAACCCCGCCTTGTGGAAGGCCGCGCGCTATCTCGTCGATTACAAGGGCATGTCGGATTCGTTCCTGAAAGGCCAGATGGACGTGCATCAGGCCTTCTGGCCCAAAGGCTTTCCCGGCGCGCTGACCGACACGCCGTTCAGCTATGATCTGGAGAAGGCCAAGGCCATTCTGGCCGAAGGCGGCGTGCAACTGCCGCTGAAGATCGAACTTGACGTGATCAACTCGGCGCCGTTCACCGACATCGCGGCCAGCCTGCAACAGACCTTTGCGCCTGCCGGCATCAACTTTGAAATCCTGCCGGGCACCGGGGCGCAGGTCATCACCAAATACCGCGCGCGGACCCATCAGGGGATGCTGCTGTATTGGGGCCCCGACTTCATGGACCCGCATTCCAACGCCAAGGCCTTCGCCTACAACGCCGACAACTCGGATGACAAATACGTCTCCACCACCACCTGGCGCAATGCGTGGATGCCCCCGGCCGACGTGAACGCCAAGACGATGGCCGCGCTGGCCGAACAGGACACCGACAAGCGCAACCAGATGTATCTGGAACTGCAAAAGGCGATGCAGGACGAAGCGCCCTTTGTCATCATGTTCCAGGCCGTGAAGCAGGTGGCCATGGCCGACAAGGTGCAAGGTTACGTCAACGGCGCCTCGGCGGACTACGTCTATTACCGGCTGGTCGAAAAGAACTGACCTGACGTAGTCGGGGGCGGCCCCCGCCCGCCCCCGACCCCAGACAAGAAGGCAAGCGCCATGACCGAACCGACCGCCGTTTTCGCGGCCCTGCACGCCGCCGCCCGCGCCGCAACCGGGGCAAAACTGTTCACCGTGACGGTGCTGGACCGCAAGGCCGGGCTGGCGCGGCGCGCCTATACCTCGCACCCCGACGATTACCCCGCCACTGGCACCAAGCCGATGCGGTCGGACGACTGGTCGCGGCAGGTCATCGACCAAGGGCGCAGCTTTGTCGCCAACTCCACCCCGGAATTCGCGATTTACTTTTCCGACCACCCGCTCATCAACGCGCTGGGCTGCGAAGCGGCCCTGAACATCCCGGTGTCGGACGGCACGCAGGTCGTGGGCACCGTGAACGTGCTCGATGTCGCCGGGTTCTTTACCCCCGACCGGGTCGCCACGCTCGAACGGCTGGTGGCCGACCACCGCCCGGAACTGCTGGCGGCGCTGGCCCGCGTGCCGATGGGAACCCCGGCATGACCCGGCTGGACCGTCTGCGCGCCCGCATGGCCGCCACCGGAACCGGGTTGGTCGCGCTGGCCCCCGGCGCCCACATGCAATGGCTGCTGGGCTTTGCCCCGCACCCCGACGAACGGGCCTGCCTGCTGCTGGTGGGGCCCGACACGGCGGGCTTCGTCATGCCCGTGCTGAACGCCGCCGACGCGCGCCAGCATACCGACCTGCCGTTCTGGGACTGGGCCGATGCCACCGGACCGCAGGCGGCCCTTGATGCCGCCTTGCAGGCGATCGCCCCCAACCCCCGCCGCGTCAGTCTGGACGAGGCGATGCGCGCCGACCACGCGCTTCTGGTGCTGGATGGGTTGCCCAACGTCGCACGCGGCTTCGCCGGCGACACCGTCGGCGCGCTCCGCATGATCAAGGACGC
Source organism: Gemmobacter sp. (assembly GCA_030683915.1). Lineage (GTDB taxonomy): Bacteria > Pseudomonadota > Alphaproteobacteria > Rhodobacterales > Rhodobacteraceae > Wagnerdoeblera. Next base: position 3,741 of record JAUXPG010000355.1, on the reverse strand, counting down.
GGCGGAACTGGCCGCGCTGGCCGAGAACGCCCGCATCGCCGATCTGGCGCAGACCGCGCTGCGTCAGGCCATCCGGCCGGGCATGACCGAAACCGAACTGGCCGATGTCGCCCGCGCGGCCTTTGCCGCCCACGGCGCGCGCTGCGAGTTTGCCATTGTCGGCACCGGGGCGAATTCGGCCTTTCCGCATCACCACACCGGCCCGTCACGGCTGCAGCCCGGTGATGCCGTGGTCGTCGATATCGGCGGACGCAAGGGCGGCTATTATTCCGACATCACCCGCATGGCCGCCGTGGGCCACCTGCCCGACGGCTACGGCGAGGTGCATGCCGTGGTCGATGCCGCCGTGCAGGCCGCGCTTGACATCATCCGCCCCGGCATTCCGGCCCATGCGGTGGACGACGCCGCGCGCGGCGTGATTGCGGCGGCGGGCTATGGCGCGTTCTTCACCCACCGCACCGGGCATGGCCTTGGGTCCGAAGTGCATGAACCGCCCTACATGACCGCGACCAACCCGCTCTTGCTGGAAGAAGGCATGGTGTTCACCGTGGAACCCGGCATCTACTTGCCCGGCCGCTTCGGCATCCGGCTCGAGGAGGTGGCGGTTGTCACCGCCACGGGGTCGCGCATCCTGTCGGGCCTGTCGCGCGATGTGCATGTCGCCGGCTGACGGCGCCTAGGGCTTCAGCCCCAACTCCGCGATCATCGCATCGCGCATCAGAAACTTCTGCGGCTTGCCGGTGGCCGTCATCGGCATGTCGGCGGCAAAGCGGATATGACGCGGCACCTTGTAATGCGCGATCCGGCCCCGGCACCAGTCGCGCAAGGCATCGGCCGTCAACTGCGCGCCGGGCCGCAGGATGATCCAGGCCGCGACCTCCTCGCCATATTTCGGGTCCGGCAGGCCAAAGACCTGCACCTGCTGGATGGCGGGGTGCGTGGCCAGAAACGCCTCGACCTCCACCGGATAGACATTCTCGCCCCCCCGGATCAGCATGTCCTTCGACCGCCCGACGATCCGGCAATAGCCCTGCGCGTCGATGGTGGCCAGATCGCCGGTATGCATCCAGCCGTCCTGAATCGCCTCGGCGGTGCGGTCGGGGTCGTTCCAGTAGCCCTTCATCACCAGATAGCCGCGCGTCACCAATTCGCCGGTCGCCCCGACCGGCAGGGTGCGGCCCTGATCATCGACCACGCGGCATTCCGCATGTGGCTGGATGCGCCCCACGGTCGACACCCGCGCCTCGACCGGATCATCCAGCGCGGATTGAAAGCTGATGGGGCTGGTTTCGGTCATGCCATAGCCGATGGTGATCTGGCGGCAATGCATGTCCGCCATCACCCGGCGCATCAGGGGTTCGGGGCACGGCGCGCCCGCCATGATGCCGGTGCGCAACGACCGCAGATCGTGGCGCGGGAAATCGGGGTGGTCCAGCATCGCCGCGAACATGGTCGGCACACCATGCACGGCGGCGCAGCGTTCAGCGGAAATGGCGGCCAGCGTTTCCCGCGCGTCGAAACTTTCGCCGGGAATGACCATCGTCGCGCCATAGGCGCAAGCGGCCAGATTGCCCAGCACCATGCCGAAACAGTGGTAGAACGGCACGGGAATGCACAGCCCCTCGCCGGGTTGCAACCGCATCGCGCGGGCGGTGGAGATGGCGTTGTTGACGATGTTGCGGTGGCTGAGCGTCGCGCCCTTCGGCGCCCCCGTGGTGCCCGAGGTGAACTGTATGTTGATCGCATCGTCGGGCTTCAACCCGGCGGTGATCGCATCCAGCCGCGACCGGGGGGCCTTGCCGCCCCGGTCCATCACCTCGGCAAAGCTGATGGCGCCGGGGCGCGGGTTCGGGCCCAACTGGACCACCCGGCGCAGCGCGGGCAGGCGCGCGGCGTCCAGCCGACCCGGGGGCGCCGTCGCCAATTCGGGCGCCAGGTCCGCCAGCATCGCCAGATAGTCCGACGACTTGAACTGCGGCGCCACGATCAGCGTCGAAACCCCCACCTTGTTGAGCGCATAGTCCAGTTCCGACGTGCGGTAAGCCGGGTTGATGTTGACAAGGATCGCACCGATCCGCGCGGTGGCAAACTGCGCCAGCAACCATTCGGGCCGGTTCGGCGCCCAGATGCCCACGCGGTCGCCCTTGTAAACCCCGATGGCCAGCAGCCCGGCCGCCAGCCGGTCCACCAGCCGGGCAAATTCGGCATAGCTCCAACGGTCGCCCGTGGCCCGGAATACAGCCGCCGTGCGCTGGCCATGGCGGCGCACCGCCTCGGCCAGAAAACCGGGGATCGTCGTCTCGACCAAGGGGCGCGCGGTGGACCCGGCCACATGCGACAAGCCGTTCTGCGGCACGATGCCGGGGCGGTCGGTCAGCCTGTGCATCACATCCGCCGCCAGTCGCCCGCCTGTTCGAACGCACCGGCAGCGCGGTAGATCGTGCTTTCGTCATACCGCCGCCCGACCAGTTGCAACCCGACCGGCAACCCCTGCGACATGCCGCAGGGAATGGACATTGCCGGGTGGCCGGTCACATCGAACGGAGCGGTGTTGGGCAGCATTTCAAACGCCCGCTGACACCACAGCGCCAAAGACGCATCCGCAGGCGGCAGCGGCGTCGATTTCATCGGCGTGGTCGGCATCAGCAACAGGTCATAGGACGCCAGCACGCGGTTGTACTGGTCGCGCAATTGCCGCGACAGGTTCTGCGCCTTGGCATAGTACCGCCCGCGCGTGTGCTTGAGGTGATACTGCCCGACCAGCATGGAGATTTTCAGCGTGTCCGACAATTCGTCGGCCCGGCTGCGCCAGTTGGAATGATAGTCCAGCAGCGAGGTGGTATAGAGCCCCTCCCACCCGGTTCCCATGCCGTTGCCCATCATCATCTGGTTGGTCAACCCTTCCAGCCCGATCGGCGTCCAGATCGCCAGACCGTGCAGGTGCCACGGGATCGACACCTCGTCCACGGTCGCGCCCAGCTTGCGAAACAGCTCGGCCCCGGCGCGCACCTTGGCGTCCACGTCGGGTTCGGAACTGGCATGGCCAAACCCTTCCTTGACCACACCGATCCGCAGGCCCGACACCCCGCGATGCACGGCGGCGGTGTAACGGTCGGTCTTCACGTCATACTGGCGCGGGTCCAGCCCATCGGCCCCCGCGATCACCTCCAGCATCAGCGCGTTGTCCATCACATTGGCCGTCATCGGCCCGGCATGGTCGATCGTCGCCTCGATCGGCATGATGCCGGAATAGGGCACAAGCCCGTGCGTCGGCTTCATGCCATAGATGCCGCACCAACTGGCGGGCATGCGGATCGACCCGCCCTGATCGCCGCCGATGGCCATGTCCACCAGCCCCGCCCCCACCAGCGCGGCCGACCCCGAGGATGACCCGCCTGCGGCATAGCCGTGCCGGTGCGGGTTGTGGACCGGGCCGGTGGCGTTGGTATGGCTGCCCCCGGACAGGCAGAAGTATTCGCAATGCGCCTTGCCGGTGATGGTGGCGCCCGCATCCAGCAACCGCGTCACCACGGTGGCGTCCAGATCGGGGGTATATCCCTTCAGCGTGGCTGCGCCGTTCATCATCGGCACGCCCGCAAGGCACACGTTGTCCTTCAGCGCGACGGTCCGGCCCAGCAGCGGGCCACGCGGGGCGCCCCGGATTTCGGTTTTCACATACCAGGCGTTCATCGGGTTGTCTTCGGGCAGCGGCCGGGTGCCCGAGGTGCGCGGATACAGCAC
>JAUXPG010000278.1 GCA_030683915.1 Gemmobacter sp. | reverse complement strand
TGTTGGTCCGCAATGCTGCGGCGGAAATGCTGTCATAGGTGGCAAGTCGCGCGCGAAAGCTGTCCAGCGTCCAGCGTTCGACACTGCCGGGCAGACCGGCAAGGATATTGGCAGCCAGTCTGTCGCGCGCTGCGGCGTCCCATCCTGCGGCGCGGCCGGCGGCCTCTGCCACCACATCAGGCGCATAGTCCTGTGCGGCACGCTCGCGGGCCAGCACATGAATGTCGAAGGCGGCGAAATCGACCTGATCATAGCGCAGGGCTAGCGCACCATTCGGGCGACGGTGTTTCAGGTCAGTCCGAGTCCAATCGAGAACCGGCATGAAGTTGTAGCAGATGACCGTGATGCCCTCGGCTGCGCAGTTCTGAAGGCTTTCGATCCAAGCCGCGACATGCGCTTCACGTTCGGGCGCGGCGGTCTTGATCGCCTCGCTGACGGGGATGCTTTCGATGACGTCCAGCGTCAGGCCGGACGGGGTGCCGTCCGCGTGCCGTTCCACCTCGTCGATCCGTTTGCGGATATCGGCGCGGGACCACGCCTGACCGGGCGGGACGTGGTAGAGCGAGGTCACGATGCCCTCGGCCCCGGCCTGCCGGATGTCCCAGAGCGTCACCTTGTCGGCGGGGCCGAACCATCTCCATGTCTGGCGCATCGGGGATCCTTTCAAAGCTTGTAGGCGGCGCGGGCAAGACCGTTTGCCAGCAGGGGGGCAATGTGATGGGCCCCGTCCTCGTCCAACCGGTGCGTGGTGACGAGATCGGCGAGGAAGGCACAGTCGGCGCGGCGCGACAGGTCGTGCCGGGCGGGGATCGAACAGAGTGCCCGGGTGTCGTCATTGAACCCGACAGTATTCAGGAAGCCCGCGGTTTCCGTGGCCATCTGGCGGAAGCGGCGGATGCCCTCATAACTGTCGTGGAACCACCAAGGCGGGCCAAGGCGCAAGCTGGGGTAGGCTCCGGCCAAGGGGGCCAGTTCGCGGGCGTAGGTGGTTTCGTCCAATGTGAACAGGATCAGCGTCAGGCGCGGGTCCATGCCGACGGCGTCCAGCAGCGGCTTCAATGCAGCGGTGAAGCTGACAGGCTGCGGGATGTCGAAGCCCCGGTCACGGCCAAGGGCGGCGAACACGCTGGCACAATGGTTGCGGAAGGATCCGGCGTGCAGCTGCATCACCAACCCGTCCTCAACCGACATGCGGGCGAATTCGGTCAGCATCTGCGCGCGGAAGGTTTCGCGCTGGTCGGGGGTGGCACGGCCCGACAGGGCCGCCTGATACAGCGCGGCAGCCTCGGCCCCCGGCAGGTCGGCAGTCAGGGGCGTTGGGTGGCCGTGGTCGGTGGCGGTGGCACCCATCGTCTTGAAAAAGGCGCGGCGGGAGCGGTGGGCGGCGAGGTAGCCGTCCCATGTGCCGATGTCGCAGCCGGTCAGCGCGCCCAAGGTTTCGACATTGGCGCGGAAGCCCTCGAAATCCGGGTCGGTCACGGCGTCGGGGCGGTAGGTCGGCACCACGCGGCCAGCCCAGCCCGACGCCTTCGCCGCCTGATGCCAGCGCAGATCATCGATGGCAGAGTCGGTGGTGGCGATCACCTCGATCCCGAACCGGTCATACAGCGCACGGGGCCGGTATGCCGCGTCGGTCAGCCGTTCGGCAATCGCGTCATAGGCCGCATCGGCGGTGTCGGGCGACAGCCGATCGGTGACGCCGAACACCGTTTCCAGCGCATGATCCACCCACAGGCGCGAGGGCGTGCCGCGGAACAGATGATACTGCCCGGCAAAGGTGCGCCAGATGGCGCGCGGGTCCGTCTCGGCCCCCGGCCCGATGCCAAGGGCGGCAAAGGGCACGCCTTGGGACACCAGCATCCGGCAGACGTAGTGATCAGGGATCACGAACAGAGCGGCGGGGTTCTCGAAGGCCGGGTTTTCGCCCCACCACCGCGGATCGGTATGGCCGTGGGGCGAGACGATGGGCAAGCGTTCCACTGCGCGGAACAGGTCGCGGGCGATTGCGCGGCTGGCGGGGTCGGCGGGGAACAGACGGTCGCGGTGCAGCAGGGTCATCTCAGCCTCCGTAGCCCAAGAGGACGCGCGGCAGGAACAGGCTGACCTCGGGGAGCAGCGTCACCAGCGCAAGGATGACAATGAAGGCACCATAGAAGGGCAGGATCGGGCGCAGCACGCTCCAGATCGACACGCCGGCGATGGAACAGCCGACGAACAGGGCGGAACCAACCGGAGGGGTGCAGATGCCCACACACAGGTTCAGCGTCATCATCACGCCGAAATGCACCGGGTCCATTCCGAACTCTTGCACCACGGGCAAAAAGATCGGCGTGAAGATCAGGATCGCCGGCGTCAGGTCCATGAAGGTGCCGATGACCAAGAGGGCGATGTTGATGAACAGCAGCGTCATCAGCGGATTGTCCGAGATCAGCCGCAGGGTTTCCGTGATGAGATACGGCATGTCGGCAAAGGTCATGGTCCAGGACATCGCCGAGGAGATGCCGATCAGAAACATAACGACGCCCGTCGTTACCGCGGTGTCGATGAAGACACGGCCCATGTCTGACCAGTGCATCTCGCGGTAGATGCCAAGGGCCAGCACCAGCGCATACAGCACCGCCAAAGCCGAGGCTTCTGTCGCGGTGACAAAGCCACCAACGATGCCACCCATCACAACTACGACCAGACCAAGCGGCAAGATGGCGTCAGACAGGGTGCGGCCGATTTCGGCCAGGGAAGGAAATGCCCCGCCGCTGTAGCCACGCTGCATGGCCATGACTCCGGCCACCAGCATCATCGCAAGCCCCAGAAGGAGGCCCGGCACATAGCCCGCCACAAACAGGGCGGAGACCGACGTGCCGCCCGAAATCAACGAATAGATAATGAAGGTGCCCGACGGCGGAATCAAAAGCCCGGTGGTGCAGGACGCAATGTTGACGGCCGCCCCGTAAGAGGGGTCATAGCCCGCCTTCTTCATTTCCGGTGTCATCACACCGCCGACAGCCGCAGCCGAAGCGACAGCGGACCCCGAGATCGAACCGAACATCATGTTGGCCAGGATGGTGGTGTGCGCCAGTGATCCGGGCAGCGGACGCCCTATGATCTTGGCCAGGTTGATCAGCCGACGGGCAATCCCGCCAGTGGACATGATGTTGCCGGCCAGAATGAAGAACGGCAGCGCCAGCAGGGTGAAGCTATCAAAGCCCGCAATGGTTTTCTGCGCCATCACGAACAGCGCTTGATCAAACGAGAACATCAGCATCAGCGTGGCTATTGTGGCCACGCCCATGGCAAAGCTGATGGGCAAGCCAAAGACCATAAGGCCAAGAAACACCACAAAGAGCAGGATCAGGGGGGTGTAGTCCATCTCACAAATCTCCGGGTGCGGCAGAAGGGGCAATGGGGTCATTGGGGCCCAAGGCATCTGGGCCTAGGGCGGTGCGCAAAATGTCGATACAATAAAGCAGCATCAGCACCCCCGAGATCGGGGCCGCCGCATAGACCGCGCCCATTGGCAGGCGCAACGTCGGTGTCACCTGTCCGCTGGCCAAGGTCTGAAGTGTCAGCCGCAGGCCCCCATAGATCATCACCGCGCCGACAAAGGCCGCGATCACCACGGTCATCCCCACCGACAGCCATCGCCTCGTCGGCCCGGCCGCCAGATCGCCGAATAGTGAGATCGCCAGGTGGCGCCGCTGTCCCAGCACGTAGGCTGCTGAAAGTAAAGCAAACCACATCAGCAGGAAGCGCCCGATTTCGTCGGTGATGACGCTCGGGGCGTTGAACAGATAGCGCGAAGCGACCTGCCAGGTGACGCAGGCCACCATCCCGATACCAACCAGGATCAGGACTGCACGCAGGGCCGCATCTGTAAAGGGAATCACACGGTTCATGGTCGCTCCTCCCAAAGCTTGGACGGGGCCCGGATATCACATCCGCAAGACTGGTCAACCAATATTCGCATTTTCGGGGTATAAGAGATTTTTGGTTGACCAGTAAGCCGAATCATTGCAGGTTCCGCGGCATCGAACTGCCGGAAGCCCGGCTATTGGGAGGAGAGCCAATGACCACCATCACCCGCCGCCTGTTCGGCACACTTGCCGCAACTGCCCTTGCGACCGCCTTTGCCACCGCGCCAGCGTTGGCGGACCGAGTGACGCTGCGGCTGAACCACAATCTGCCCGAGATCTCGGTGACCGGGCAGTCTTTTGAATTCTTGGCCAAGCGCGTGGCAGAGCTTACGAATGGCGAAGTGCGCATCCGGGTGTTTCACAACGGTCAGCTTGGCCAGCAGCGCGAGTCGATCGAACTGGTGCAGCAGGGCGCACTGGACATGGCCAAGTCGAACGCCGCCGAGATGGAGGCCTTCGAGCCACTGTTTGCCGTGTTCAACATCCCTTACATCTTCCAGAGCGGTGAACACGCAAAGGCAGTGCTGAAGGGGGAGGTCGGTCAGGCCGTGCTGGACGCCGCCGCCGACAACGGCTTGGTCGGCATCGGCTTTTTGTTCGAAGGGGCGCGGTCCTTTTATACCAAGAAGCCGATCCAGTCGCCTGCCGATATGGTTGGATTGAAGATGCGCGTGCAGCCCAGCCCTTCGGCAATCCGCATGGTGGAGCTTTTGGGCGCCCAACCGACGCCCATCGCCTTTGGCGAGTTGTACTCGGCCCTGCAACAGGGCGTGGTGGACGGGGCAGAGAACTCGATCGGCGCGCTGACGCAAGTGCGGCACGGCGAGGTCAGCAAGCATTATTCACTAAACGAACACACAATGGTTCCGGCCGTTTACTTCATGTCGCACGCCGCGTGGGAAAAGCTGTCGGAAGAGCAGAAAGCCGCAGTTCGCCAAGCAGCGCAGGAAACCTTCGACATCCAGTTTGACGCTTGGGCCGCCGAGGATGCCAAGGAACGCAAGGCTGCCGAAGAGACCCTAGGCGTCACATTCCACGATGTTGACAAGGCGCCCTTCATCGCCGCCACCGCGCCGATGATCAAAGAGTCGAAGGCCGCAAGCCCCGAGGCCGCCGCGCTGATCGACCAGATCGTCGCACTGGCAAAGTAATCAAAGAAAGCAATGAGGGACGGGACATGACAACCGACAACGATCAGGACGACACCGCCTATGCGATGATCCTGGACGAGGGCTATGCCCGTCCCTTCGCCACTCCGCTGCTGACCGGCGAGGACTGGCTGTTTGCCGGCGGGCGGCACGGTCTGTCCTTGGCGGGCGACTGGGTGTTTACCACCGACCTGCACGACAGCGGGTTGCGCCAACACTGGTACAAGATGGAAGACATGGCGCCAGAGGCCCGCGCGCTTCCCTACGACTGGGACCCCTTCAATACCGACTGGACGATGCCGGTGCCGTCCTGCTGGCAGATGCAGGACGAACGTCTGTTCTACTTTGAAGGCGCCTGCTGGTATGCGCGTCACTTCGACAGCGCCGACCTCCCCTCCGGCGACCGCCGGTTCCTGCGCATCGGGGCGGCGGCCTATGAATGCAAGGTGTTCCTGAACGGCCAATACCTTGGACGTCATCAAGGCGCCTCGACCCCCTTTTCGGTCGAGATCACCGCTGCCTTGCGCGATGGCGCCAACCATCTGATGCTTTGCATCGACAACCGCCGAAGCGCGACGCGGGTGCCGATGAACCATACCGACTGGTTCAACTACGGTGGCCCTTACCGCGAAATCGAGATTTTTGCCACGCCAGAGGCCCGCATTCGCGATCTGTTCGTGCACCTTGTGCCGGACGGCAGCTTTCGCACCATCCGGGTGCAGGCGGAACTTGAGGGGGCGGGCGAGGCCCGGCTTGAAATCCCCGGCCTTGGCATCGCCGCCGTTCTGAGCACCGGGGTGGATGGCTGGGCTGAAGCGACATTCGAGGCGGCGCCCTCCCTTTGGTCGCCCGCGACCCCAACACTTTACGATGTGGCGCTGACCTTCGGCGCTGACCGCGTGACCGACCGTGTAGGCTTCCGTGAGATCCGGCGGGTGGGGCGTGACATCGTGCTGAATGGCAGCCCCGTCTTTCTGCGCGGTATTTCCGTCCACGAGGACGACGAGACCATTGGCAAGTGTTTTGACCCCGCCGACCTACGCCGCCGTTTTGCCCATGCAAAGGAACTCGGCTGTAACTACCTGCGCCTGGCGCACTACCCGCATCACGAGGCGGCGGCGAAGCTGGCCGACGAGATGGGCCTGATGCTGTGGGAGGAAGTGCCAGTCTATTGGTCCATCGCCTTTGACAACCCCGGCACGCTGGCCGATGCGAAGAGCCAGTTGACCGAATTGATCCGCCGCGACCGCAACCGGGCCAGCGTGATCATCTGGTCAATGGGCAATGAAAACCCCGACAGCGACGCGCGCTTTGCCTTCATGTCTACATTGGTCGATACCGCGCGCGCGCTGGACCCGACGCGGCTGATCTCGGCCGCCTGTCTGGTCAACCACGTCCGGTTCCGGATCGAGGACCGGCTGGCCGAGGTCATCGACGTCATCGGCATCAACGAATACTTCGGCTGGTATTTCCCGGATTATGAAGAACTGATTGCCATAGGTCGCAACTCCAACCCCGACCGCCCGGTCATCATCACGGAAACCGGCGCCGATGGGGTCAAGGAGGATGGGCCGAAATCGGGCTTCTTCTCGGAGGACTACATGACCGAGGTCTATCGCCGCCAGATCGACATCCTGGGCCGCCTTGACTATATTCGCGGGATGAGCCCCTGGATCCTTTACGACTTCCGCGCCGAAAAGCGGATGAACCGCTATCAGCGCGGCTGGAACCGCAAGGGTCTGATCGCACAGGACAAGGCAACAAAGAAGGACGCTTTCGCGGTGCTTGCCGCCCATTACCACCGCCTCGCTGGACAGGATGGCGCATGACCGGGGCGGCCAACTCAGGACGACGCTATCTCGCCGTCGCCGAAACCCTGCGGGAGATGCTGGAGCGGCGCCGGTGGCAAGTTGGCGAGCGCCTTCCCGCAGAACGGCAATTGGCCGAAGAGCTTGACGTCCCTCGCGCTACCGTGCGCGAGGCTTTGATCGTCTTGGAGGTCGAAGGCCGCGTTGAGGTTCGTCAGATGTCTGGCGTCTACGCCCTGCCTGCTCTACCCCCGGCCACTGTCTCGCCCGCGACGCAGCTGGCTGACATCGGCCCATTTGAATTGCTGCGTGCGCGCCAGGTTGTCGAGAGTGCAATCGCGGCGGCTGCCGCCTTGACTGTGAGTGACGACCAGATCGATGCGATGCGCAATGCTCTTTCGCGCGAGGAAGAAGACATTGCCGAAGGGCGCGGCTCTTATGAGGGCGATGCCACATTCCACCGGCTGGTGGCGCAATCCACACAAAACGAGGCGTTGGTCGCAACATCGGAAGGGCTATGGTCAATCCGGGGGACGTCGCCGCTTTGGGCGCGTATTCACCTGCGGATATTCGACCAGACCTACCGGCGGCAATGGACGCATGACCACCACGAGATCCTACGCGGCCTCGAACGTCGCGATCCAGAATCTGCCCGCGCTGCGATGTGGCGGCATCTGGGGAATGTCGCCGATACGCTGCTGACGGTGTCCGATCCCGAGTTCACCGTGCCCAGCAAGACAGCGTCGCGCCGTCGCGCGTTACGGTCCCACAAATAGAGGCCCGTCATGCGCGTGTGTTGCATTCGGTAAGCCCTGCAGTCGCCGCGCGCGAGGTGACAGCCGCAGCCCTCCTGTCCGACATACTGCTTCTCACGCATGACGATGAGGCAATGAGCTTCGGCGAGAACAACGCGACGGCCACGTCGGCGCGTGAGGCCGATCTCGGCGTGCCCGAAATCGTGGTCAAGGACGGAACGAGGTCGACACTCTGTCTGGCACACGGTCGGACCGGGGAACTTCATGTGGAACCCGTAGCGCGACCCGTCGACACCACCGGGGCGGAGACAGTTTTCAATGGGCCTATCTTGCTGCGCGATTGGCGGGTCTGCGGCACGACATTTCTGTTCGCCAAGCACAACACCCGTGTGCCTGTGTCGTGGGTCATCGCGGCACCTTGATCCCGGCGCCCCTCCTTCTGGCCGCGAAGTCGGGCGGAGCGGAGGGCGCCTGACCTCGAATGCTGCCGGTGCCCCTTGCAGCAGGTCTTCCAAGTGGAGGGTTTCGCCCAGATGACCTCGAGTGCCTTGGTCACCGCCGACTTGGCCAGCATCAGGAGAGGCTGAGAGAGCTTGCCGATGTGCACTGCCGTTTCCGGAGCAACCTGCACCAAGGTCCCGACCGGCAAGACGCAGGCGAGTAGCCCGGCCGCGCGGGCCCCCTCGGCAGTAAGGACGCGCTAGGTCAGGATCACGTCCAAAACCAGCATCTTGCCGAAGGCAAGCGACAACCGCGCCCGCACCGGGAATGATGCCGATCCAAGTAAGCAGCCTCGATCAAAGGGTGTGGCGATTTGCCGTGCGCACGAAAACTCGGGTCACTTCTCAGTGGAACTCAACATTCAATCCAGGTTCGGAAAGTAGTCTGCGGGGGAGAGGTTGATTTCGGTGGGCGGCGTTTCAGCGTCAAGGATGATGATCCGGGGCCCAATCACAGGGGGGACATCTTTTCCTGCCACGGCCGCGGCCGCAGCGTCCACTGCCAGGCGCCCTTGCATGATCGGATCATCGAAGGGTGCAGCTAGAACCTGGCGCCCGACAAGGCCGCGCGCCACGCTGTGACTGATGTAGGTCGCGGCAAGCAGCGGGCGGTCGTCATAGGTGGTGAAATAAGCCATCGCGGCCTCAATGGCCGGGGCGCTGCCGATTACGAGGGCTGTATCGGGATGGGCCTTCAAGGCCATCTCCAGCAGCCGTAACTGCTCTGCCGTCCCGGTGTCTGCACCATAGGTTGCAACGATCCTGACCGAGGACCGCGCAAGGCCGAGCCGCAATCCGCTTTCCAGCGGTGCAACCCATCCCGCCTCGGGTGGCCCAGAGAGCAACACAGCGTCCAGCGGAGGCGCGCTGGCTGGAAAGCGCACAGCAAGACTCTCGCCCAGCACACGGCCCATATCGTGCCAATCGACCCCGATACGTGCTGTCAGGTTGTCGGAACGAAGTTCGTTCACCAGCGCGATTATCGGCAGGTTGGCCGCAGCCTCACGCAAGGCGGCGAGCAGGTCCGACGTATCCGACGATACCGCGCCGATCAGGATCGCCCCCTGCTTCAGCTTTGCACAGGTGGAAATCTGCTCGATCTGGGTATTCAGCGCATTGTAGCCACCCGCCTCGAAAAAACGCGCCGAAAGCCGCAGTTCGGCCGAACGCTGCTCGATCCCATGCGCGACACTGAGCCAGTATTCATCTTTGAAATGTGGCACCAGCACGCAAAGCAGGTTCTCCTGTGCCCTCGCCTCTGCGCTGAAAAGGCTGCACAGGGTTAGGATTGCCGCAGTGGCGAACCGACGGTAAGGAAGGTCCATGCGCTCCAGACGGTTCGACAGGCAGCTACAGTCGGTCTTCATAGTCCTCTCCGGGCTGATGGCCGTTGTCGGCCTCGCCTCTCTCGGCGTCAACCGCTTCCTTGCCGATACCCAGCAGCGCGTGCTGTCCGAGAGCATTGCGATCATCGAACGGACAGAAAGGGTCGCGCAGGAATCGGAACTCGCGTCCTCGCTAGCGGGGCGGTTGCAAGCTGCGGAAAACGCTGCCGTTTTGGTCGAAAGCTCTGCCGCGCTTGCCGAGCGGGTGGAAAGGATCAAGGCGGATGTGGATGCGATGCGGCTGTTTCTTGGCGGGACTGCGGGACCGGCATCAACTGCGGCGGTGGAGAGTCTGGTCGCGGCGATGAACCGTACAGTCGAGCGCCGAATCGCTGCCGTGACAGCCATGCGCGAAAAGCACGGCAGGCTGGCCGATTCAGGCTCGCTTCTGGCGGCCCTGATCTCCACCGAGGCTGATCTGGCCCGGTTGCGGATTACGGCGGGCATCTGGGAACTCTACGGCTTGCCCCAGAGCGGAGATCCAAGGCATGGTCTGGATCGTTTGGCCGATGTGAACTTCTTCGCCTATGAGCGGCTGGCGGAGATGGCCGAGGCCATCGCAACACTGGATCGCGTGCTTGGTCGCATCCCGACAGCGAAAACCGCCGCAGAACTGGCAACGCTGGGCGCAGATTATGAGGTCGCCCTGTCGCTGGCGCAAGACCGCGTCGGCTTCATGCTTTCTCGGGCGTCCAGGGAACGCGCCCACGCGCAGCTCAGCGCGTTGGCGCAAGTGGTCGTTCCCGGCGGCCTGATCGCTGAACGTCTGGCCGGGCTGGCTGCGGAAGCGGAATTGGATGGCCTTGGCCAACAGATGGGACGTGAACTGGGCCTCTTGACCTTGGAAGTGCTGCGTGGGCGAAGCGAGACGCGCGCGCGGATGAGCGCCGGTGTGGCCGAAGCCGCGTGGCAGGCAACGTTGCTTCTACTCGGGCTGGCCGGGGTACTTCTCTTGGCGCTATTGGTCGCGTTTCTGGTCTGGGCGCGGGCACGAAAGCATGTCCTGCTTCGGTTGGAAGAGGTTGCGGGGCGGATGGTTGATGTCGCTGGAGGGGTGTTGGGCGATCCGATGCCGATCAGCGGCAAGGACGAGATCGGGCGCCTTGAAACCGCGCTGAACATCCTGCGCGAACGGACGATAGAAGCGACGCAACTGCGCGACCGGCTCGAGGCGGCGGTCATCGACCGGACGGCTGACGTGGTGGCCGAGATGCAGTCGGCCAACGCCGCGCGAGCCGATGCTGAGGAGCAGAGTCGCGCCAAGACGCATTTCTGAGAGTGTCCGACCTTCTGTGTATCGGTGATCTGGTCCATGCTTCCTGAGAGGAGCACGGACGATGACGATATCAAAC
>JAUXPG010000230.1 GCA_030683915.1 Gemmobacter sp. | reverse complement strand
GGTGCAGGCGGGCGGGCGCCGATGAACCTGAGCACCCGCACCGAGGCCGAGGCAGCGCTGCGTGCGCTGGTGGCGGCGCCGGGGCGCACGCTGATCGGGGTGGACATCGGCTTTGCGTGGCCCGCAGGTTTTGCCGCCGGGCTGACCGGCCAGCCCCGCGCAATGGCGGTGTGGGACTGGCTGGCCGCACGGGTGGCCGAGGGGCCGGGCGGGCCCAACCACCGCGCCGTGGCGGCCGAGGCGAACGGGCATTTCACCGGCGGCGGCCCCTTTTGGGGCGATGGCACGCGGGCGGGGACGGAGGGGTTGCCGCGGTTGCGCCCGGAGTTGCCGCCCGGACTGCGCTGGCACCGGGGCATCGAGATGGCGGCCGGGTTTGGCCGGGTGCTCCCGAAATCGCAGTTCCAGCTGGCCGGGATCGGGGCGGTGGGGGCGCAGTCGCTGACCTGCGTGCCCGTGCTGCACCGGCTGCGGGCGGCGCACCCCGGAGTGGTGGCGGTTTGGCCGTTCGAGCCGGTGGCGGCGGCGCGGGTGGTGGTGGCGGAGGTGTATTTCTCGCTTCTGGGGCCGGTGCTGGCGGCGGCCTTGCCGCGCTATCCCTGCCTTGATGCCGCGCAGGTGGACCTTCTCGCGGGGGCGGTGCTGCGGCTGGGCGAGGGGCTGGCGGACCTGATGGTGCCCGAGGCGCCGGACGCGCAGGTGCAGGAGGAGGGGTGGATCCTGGGCGCCGGGCAGCAGGCCGCACTGCAGGCGGCGGCAGGGGCGTGACGGCCGCTGTCCCTTCGAGGGACAGATTCGCGGATCAACGATTTCAACGACTTGCGGGTGCGTTTTAAGGAAGGCTTTACCTTTGCCCCTTGGCGGGCCGGGTCAGACCGGCTGCAACCGGGGGTCAAGCGCAAAGCGCGTCTGGGTCACGTCGGCAAAGCCGCCTGCGCCGCGCGTGGCGTCGAAGATCAGGTTCCAACTGGCCCGCGACACCGCCGAAGGAAGGACCACGAAGCGGTGCGCGGCCAGCAAGGCATCGCCAAAAGCCTGCTGGTTGCGGCCGGGGCTGGCCGGGGTCAGCCAATTGGGGTTCGGCACATCCTGCGGCCAGACCACATGCACATCGGCAAGGTCGACCAGTCGCGCGCCGGTCAGCACATGGGGCTGGGTATCAAGCACGGCAAACCCCTTGTGGACCGCCACCTCAAGGCAGGCGGTGGCGGGGTCAAGTGCGGCATAGACCGCGCGCACCCCGCGCGAATTCCAGCGCCCGCCGACCAGAAACGCGCCTTGGCCGCTGTCCCATGTGGCATGGTGGCGGTCATGGTCAAGGCGCCAGAACCGCACCTCGCCCGACCCAAGCGCACCGGGCAGCGGTGTCACGCATAGACCCCGTAATCCAGCCGGGTGAGGTATTCGGCCACGGCCTCGGCCCCGGCGGCGGTGGCCAGCAGGTCAACCGGGCGGCGGTTGTCCAGCCCGATGGCGGGGCGGTTCAACCAGTCTTCGGCAGCGTCCTGCGTGCCCAGAACGGCGATGGCCTGCGCCAGAATGGCGGCAAAGCGCCATGTGCGATTGCTTTGTTCGGTGCTGAGCCGGGTCGGCGCCGGATCGGCGCGGCGGCGCTGCACGGTGCGCAGGCTGACGCCCACCGCCTTCATCAGCGCGTCGCCCTGTTCCAGAAATCCGACCCTGTCGACCAGATGCAAAAGCGAGGCGGCGGGAAGGCCGCGCGCCAACACGTCATGCGCCTCGATCGCGTTGCGGATCGGGGCGTGGATGGCGGCTTCGCCCCCCAGAAGCGCATAGGCGCGGGCCACGTCCGTGGGGGCTGCGGTGTCGGCGGGGCGGAAGACGGCGGTCATGTGCGGGGTCCTTGTGCCACGTGTCGCAATATTTACGCCACATGGCAGGGAAAATCAAGGCCGCGCCGGTCCGGGCGGGCGGGTCAGGCCCGCATCCCGGCGGTTTCCGCCGCGAGCCACGCGCGAAACGCCGCCAAGGGCGGATGGTCGGCGCGGGTTTCGGGCCAGACGAGCCAGTAGCTGCCCGAACCGGCCACCGCGCCGCAGACCGGGGCAAGGCGGCCTTCGGCCAGATCGGGCGCGGCAAGGAATTCGGGCAGCAGCGCGACGCCGAGCCCGTGGATGGCCGCCTGGGTCATCGGGGCGAACTGGTCGAACAGCATGCCGCGCGGCATCGGGGCGGCGACCCCGTGATGGCGGAACCAGTCGCCCCATGCGGTGGGCCGCGTTTCGATCTGCAGGCGCGGCAGGCCCAGCAGGTCGGCCGGACCCTGCACCGGATGCGCAGCGAGAAAGGACGGCGCGGCACAGGCGACAAGGGTTTCGTCAAACAGGTGCAGGTGCCCTGCCCCGCGCCAGTCGTCGGCGCCGAAATGGATTGCGGCATCAAAGCCTTCGGCGGCGAAGTTGAACCGTTTGAGCCGGGTGGCAAGGTTGATGGTGATGCCCGGATGCGCGCCAAGGAACGACGACAGGCGCGGCGCCAGCCAGCGGGTGCCAAAGGCAGGCAGGATCGCAAGGCTGAGCACGCCACCGCCGGGGTTGGCGGCCAGTTCCATCGAGGCGCGCGCGATCAGGTCCAGCGCGCGGGTGATGTCGCGGCCATAGGCGCGGGCCGCTTCGGTCGGGACCAGTCGGCGGCGTTCGCGCACGAACAGCGGCTGGCCGAGTTGCAGTTCCAGATTTTGCACCAGACGCGAGACCGCGCCTTGGGTCAGGTCCAGCTCGCGCGCGGCGGCGGCGGTGGAGCCCGAGCGCAGCACCGCCTCGAAGGCGGTCAGCAGGCTGACCGAGGGGACAAAGCGGCGCGGACGGGTCATCACATATGCCTTTTACGCATGGATCTACGTCCAGATAGCGTTGGAACCGGGGGTTTGCCAAGCCTATACGTCATGCAACCCCGATGGAGGATGCCATGACCGACCGCCCGAAACTGAAAGCCAAGGATGCCCCGGACCTGAGCCGCTTTGACTGGGAAGATGCGTTCCGGCTGGACGCGCAGCTGACCGAGGACGAGCGCGCGATGCGCGACGCCGCCCGCGCCTATGCGCAGGAAAAGCTGCAACCGCGCGTGATCAAGGCCTTTGCCGAGGAATCGACCGATCCGGAAATCTTCCGCGAGATGGGCGAGATGGGTTTGCTCGGTGTCACCATCCCCGAGGAATATGGCGGGCTGGGCGGGTCCTATGTGGCCTATGGCCTTGTCGCGCGCGAGGTGGAGCGGGTGGATTCCGGCTATCGCAGCATGATGTCGGTGCAGTC
>JAUXPG010000194.1 GCA_030683915.1 Gemmobacter sp. | reverse complement strand
CGGATGGCGCGGCACCAGCAGCGCAAGACAGAACGACACGCTCGCCATGCCCGCGGCCAGCAGAAACACCGAGGACGGCGATACAATCCAGAGATACCCGAGCGCCGCAGGCAGAAACACCGCGGCGATGTGGTTGATGGTAAAGGCGACGGCCGCGGTGGGCGCGAAATCCGCCGGGTCCGCGATCTTCTGGAAATAGGTCCGCAGGTTGAACCCCATCGCAAAAAACAGATGGTCGATGACGTAAAGCATTGCCGCCACCGTGACGCCCCAGCCAAACCACCACAGCCCGCCGTAACACAAAAACACACCGACCAACCCGGCATATTCGATCAGCATCGCCCGCTGCTCGCCGAACCGCCCGACAAAACGCCCGATCCACGGCGCGGCGATCATGTTGGCCAGATAGTTCACCATGAACAGCGCGGTCAGCTGATGCACGTCGAAGCCGAAACGCTCCACCATCATGAATGCGGCAAATACCATGAAGATCTGCCGCCGCGCCCCGGCCATGAACGTCAGGGCGTAATACAGCCAATAGCGCCGCCGCAACACCATGTGCCGGGCCTGCGCGACCGGCGCCTCGATCTGGGGAAAGGCCAACATGCAGTAGAGGGCGATCAACGCGGTGATCCCGCCCGACACCAAGTAAACGGTGTTATAGTCCAGATCGAAGGTCCGCCACGTCAGCACGATCAACCCATAGGCCGCAAGGGACGCCCCCGACCCCACAGCCACCAGCCGCCCGATCACCTGGGGCGCCCGCGCCTTCTCGATCCACTGCAACTGCAGCGACTGGTTGACCGTCTCGTAGTAATGGAACCCGACCGAGGCCAGAAACGTGACCACCAGCAACCCGGCCACGCCGGTAAACCACCCGGTCGCCGCTGAAAACACCCCGAGCATCACCAGCGACACCAGCCCAAGGACCTGCTCGCGCAGGAACAGCAGCAGCACGATCACGCCGACTGCCAGAAACCCGGGAATCTCGCGCACCGTGTGCAGCCAGCCGATTTCGACCCCGGTGAACCCCGCCACCTCGATCACATAGTTGTTGAGCAGCGCCGACCACGTCGCAAAGGCAATGGGCATCGCCGCCGCCATCAGACCCAACAGGAACTCGGGCCGCCGGTGGAACGGCAGCGCGCGGGCTTGGGCAAGGGTGATGCGGCGCAGGATCATGGGACTGGCTTACGCCTGCCGCCGGGCAAAGAAAACCCCGCCCACCGCTTCGCTCTGATCCAAATATCCCCGCCGGAGGCCCCGACCTGCCGTCCGCGCCCCGCCGGGCACCTGCCGCTGCGGTGCCGTCGGGGGTCCGGGGGGCGTCCCCCGGCCCCCGGACCGTGTCAGGCGCGGGTGCCCGAAAACCGCACCTGCCATTCGGCGCGTTCCTCGTCGGTGATCTTGCGAAACAGCACCTCGGGCGTGGTGAACGCATGGCCTGCGCCCAGATGCGTCAGCGCCGCTTCCACATCGTCGGGCCAGCCCCAGTCGTCACACCCGAGCGCCGCCATGGTCGAGGCGGCCGCGTCGGGAATGAAGGGACGCGACAGGATGCAGTAAATGCGGATCAGGTTGAAGGACATGCGGATCATCGATGCTGCCGCCGCCGGGTCGGTCTTTACCGCAGTCCAGGGCGCCGCTGCCTGCAGGTATTCGTTGCCTGCCACCCAGATCGCGCGCAGTTCGGCGGCGGCCTTGCGAACCTCCATCGCCTCCATCTGCGATTCGTAGGCGCGCACCCGTGCGGTCAGGTCGGCGATGAAATCGGCGCCAACGGGCAGCGCCGGGCCACCTTCGGGGACCACCTCGCCGAATTTCGCGCGGCAGAACTTGGTGACGCGGCTGATCAGGTTGCCCAGCACATCGGCCAGATCCTTGTTGACCGAAACCTGGAAGTTTTCCCAGGTGAACTCGGCATCCGCACTTTCGGGCGCGTGGCTGAGCAACCACCAGCGCCAGTAATCGGGCGGCAAAAGGCTCAGCGCCTGATCCATGAACACCCCGCGCCCGCGCGAGGTGGAGAACTGGCCGCCATCATAGTTGAGGTAGTTGAAGGACTTGATGTAATCCACCAGCTTCCACGGCTCGCCCGACCCCAGAATGGTGACAGGGAAGGACAGGGTGTGGAAGGGCACGTTGTCCTTGCCCATGAACTGCGTGTAGGTCACATCCTGCGCGCCTTTGTCGGTGCGCCACCAGCGCTCCCACTCGGCATCCGGGCGACCTTGGGCATCGGTCATTTCCTTGGCGCAGGCGATGTATTCGATGGGCGCATCGAACCAGACATAGAACACCTTGCCGTCCATGCCCTGCCAGGGCGCCCCGTCGAACTGCGCGGGCACGCCCCAGTGCAGATCGCGGGTGATGCCCCGGACCTGCAACCCCTCGCCGTCATTGAGCCATTTCTTCGCGATCGAGGTTGTCAGGATCGGCCAGTCCTGCTTGCTGTCGATCCAGTCCGACAGCGCGGCGCGCATGTCGGATTGGCGCAGATAAAGGTGCTTGGTCTCGCGCAGTTCCAGTTCGGTGGACCCGGAAATCACCGAGCGGGGGTTGATCAGGTCCACCGGGTCAAGCTGCTTGGTGCAGTTGTCGCACTGGTCGCCGCGCGCGCTTTCAAAGCCGCAGTTCGGGCAGGTGCCTTCGATGTAGCGGTCTGGCAGGAACCGGCCATCGGCGACCGAATACATCTGCTGTTCGGTCACTTCGCGGATCAGCCCGGCCTTGGCGAGCTGGAGGGCAAAATGCTGAGTCAGGATGCGGTTTTGCGCGCTGGAGGAGCGCCCGAAATGGTCGAACGACAGCCGGAACCCGCGCGCGATGTCGGCCTGCACCTGATGCATCTCGGCGCAATACTCGGCCACCGGCTTGCCGGCCTTGGCCGCCGCCAGTTCCGCCGGGGTGCCGTGTTCGTCGGTGGCGCACAAGAACAGCACTTCGTGACCACGACCGCGCAGGTAACGGGCATAAAGGTCGGCTGGCAACTGACTGCCCACCAGATTGCCCAGATGCTTG
>JAUXPG010000224.1 GCA_030683915.1 Gemmobacter sp. | reverse complement strand
GTGCTGGCGATCGGCTTTGCGCCCGGCCAGCCCTATCTGGGCGAATTGCCACCCAACTGGTCCCTGCCCCGGCGCCAGACGCTGAACCCGCAGGTGCCCGGCGGGGCGTTGGTCACGGCGGTGCGCCAGTTCGTGCTGTTTGCGAACCCTTCGCCGACCGGCTGGCGGCAGGTGGGGCTTACGGGGTTCCAGTGCTTTCGCCCCGAAGCGCCCGACCCGTTTCCCCTGTCGCCCGGCGATCGGGTGCGCTTTGCCCCGGTGACGCCCGCGCGGCTGGCCGACCTTTGCGCCGCCGATCCGCTGGGCGGTGGCGCCCGGTTGGAGGGCGCGTGATGCTGGAGGTGCTGCGCGCCGGACCTGTCGTGACTGTCCAGGACATGGGGCGGCCCGGATACGCCGCGCGCGGGCTGTCGCGAGGCGGCGCGGCGGATCGGCTGGCATTGCTGGAGGCGGCGGCGCTGCTGGGCCAATCCCCGGATCTGGCCGCGCTGGAACTGGCGGCCATGGGCGGGTCATTTCGCGCCAACCGGCCCTTGCGCATCGCGCTGACCGGCGCGCCGATGGCGGCGCAGATCGGCGCACGCCGCCTTGGCTGGAACGCGACACACCGCCTTGATGCCGGCGAGGTGCTGGAACTTGGCGCAGTGCAGACGGGGGCCTATGGCTATCTGTCGGTCGGCGGCGGGTTTGCGACGGTGCCGGTGCTGGGCAGCCGGTCGGCCCATCTGGCGGCCCGGATCGGGCGGCCGCTGCGCGCGGGCGACAGGGTGCCGGTGGGCGATGATCCCGCCCCTGACGGCCCTGCCCTGACCTTGCCTGACCCCGCACGGTGCGCCGGGGGCGTGGTCCGCCTGCTGCCCACGCCGCAAACCGCCCTGTTCGCGCCCGAGGTCTTGGCCCTGTTCGCGCCCGAGGTCTTGGCCCGGTTTGTGGCCACCCCTTTCAGCCGAGATGCGCGCGCCAACCGGCAAGGCCAGCGGCTGGCGTGGGACGGGGCGCCGTTCTCGGCGACAGGTCATCTGGGCCTGCCATCCGAACCCGCGCAGATGGGCGACATCCAGATCACCGGCGACGGCGCGCCGGTGGTGCTGGGGCCGGAATGCCAGACGACGGCAGGGTATCCGCGCATCGCCGCCATCCACCCTGCCGACCTGCCGCGGCTGTTGCAGGCCGGGGCGCCGGTCCGGTTTCGGAGGGTGACCGTGGCCGAGGCTTTGGCGACGCGCTGGCACGATACCGATCTGCTGGTGGATATCCGCGCCACGCTGCGCCCGGCGCACCCCGATGCGGCGGGGCTGGCCCGCCTGCTGTCCGAAGGGCGCACCGGCGGCGCCGTCGATGGTCGGGCCGACCCCTTTGGCGGGTTTGGCGCGGGGTGATCCGCCTCAGCGATCGCGCAGATGCGCGATCAGCCGCCCCGGCCCGCCGGGCACCAGCACAAACGACAACCCGAAGCCCACCGCAAACCCCGCCAGATCGGCGATCCACGACGGATCGGACCCGAACAGCAGCCCGAACACCAGCCGCACCAGCATCAGCATGCCGATCAGGCTGAAAGCACGCCAGCTTGCGCCCCCGGTCGCCCCCAGCCGCAGCCACAGGATGAAGGTGAAGGCCCCGATCAGCCCGAACGCCCCCGGATACCCCCCCGCCAGCGCAGCCACCTGCCCCGTCGCGGTATAGACCAGTGCCGCACCGACCGATGAGCCAAGGAACAGGAGCGCCAGCGCCACGGGACGAAACACCTCGCTCACGAACTTGCCAAGGGCCAGCACGAACACGACCACAAAGGCGGCATGCGTGAACCCGACATGCGCGAACGGATAGGCCACCATCCGCGCCAGTTCCTGCGGCAAAAATCGCCCGGTGTCCCACATCCAGAGCAGCTGTTCCGGCGAAAACGCCATGCGCGACAGAACGGTCATCCGCCAGCCCACCCCCGCCGCGCCGCCGATCAGCCCTTGATCTGCCAGTTGCAGCAGGCATTCCAGCACGATCATCGGCAAGGCCAGCGCCCAGATGACCGGGGGCAGCGGGTTCAACGGAGGTTCGGTGCCATAGGGCCGGTCTTGCATGGGTCTGTCCTTGACGTGCGTCGCCCCCAGCGATACGCCGCCCGCGATGCCTTTTCCAGCCCCGGAGGCCAAGATGACCGACGCACCCGCCGCCAAGACCTATCCCACCCGCATCTTTTCGGGCATCCAGCCGTCGGGCGGGCTGACGCTGGGCAATTATCTGGGCGCGCTGAAGCGGTTCGTGGAAAAGCAGAACGAAGGCATCGAGACGATTTATTGCATCGTCGACATGCACGCCATCACCGTCTGGCAGGACCCCGAAAAGCTGCGCCATGCCACTCGCGAACTGGCGGCGGGATATCTGGCCAGCGGGATCGATCCGGAACGGTCCATCCTGTTCAACCAAAGCCAGGTGACGGCCCACGCCGAACTGGCATGGATCTTCAATTGCGTCGCACGTCTGGGCTGGATGAACCGCATGACGCAGT
>JAUXPG010000379.1 GCA_030683915.1 Gemmobacter sp. | reverse complement strand
TTGGAGGTCGGCCGACAGGCCATCGACGACCCCTTGCGCGGCAATCAAAGTTGCCGAGGCGTTCGCCAGTGTGGCGTTCGCCGCGTCCAGCGCACCGAGTTTTTCAGCAACCAGCGCTTGGGCATCGCCCAAGTTTGCCGTTGCGGTGTTGACCGCATCGGTTGCGTCCGAAACCGCGGCGGCGGCGTCCTCTGCGGCGGCTTGGGCACTGGCCAGCGCGGCCTGTGCCTCGGCAACCGCAGCATCCGCCGCAGCTTTGTCGCCCAGCAGGGCGTCCCGGATCTGCAGAATGGTCGTCAGATCGGATTCCGCGTCGGACAGCGTTTGGGTTGCCGCCGCGACATTGGCGGTCGCGTCTGCCACGGCGGCCGCTGCGTTCGCGACGGCCAGTTCCAGCGCGGCCAAGGTGGCCTCGGCGGCCTCGGCGTCGGCATCAGCCAGGGCCAGCGCCGCCTGAGCGTCCGCAAGCGCGGTTTGGGCCAGTGCAAGCTCTTCTTGCGCGTCGGTCAGGGCCGCCTCTGCCAGGTCCACGAGGCCCTGCAGATGGACAACCGCATTCTCTGCCGCGAGCAGGTCGTGGGCAACCAAGTCGCGGGCGGCCAAGGCAGCTGTCAGATTGTTCGTCGCGGTTTGCAGGGCCATTGCCGCGTCGTCCAGATTAAGCTGGGCGGCGGTGAGTGCGGCTTCGGCTTCACCGATGGCTTGGGCCGCTACGAAGGCAGCGAATTCTGCGGCGGTGACGTCGTTGAGCAGATCGTTCGCTTGTGCGTACAAGTGGGCAAGCTCACCGTTCAGGGCTGCCAACGCTGCACTTGCCGCGTCACGGATCGCAAACGCGTTGTTAAAGGCCTCCTGCGCCGTCTCGTAAGCAGACTGCGCGTTGGACAGCGCTGCGTTTGCGTCGCCAAGTACCGCCGCCGCAAGGGCAAGCGCCGCCTGTGCATCGCTCAGGGTCTGCAGTTGTTCGGCGGTGGGAACAGTCGGGTCGACGCCTTGGATGTATCCTTCGCTTCCCAATTCCACCGGATAGCGGGCGTTTGTTGCATTCACAACCGGGTCCGACTGATTGCCCGCCACCTTCCAGGTAACAGTGATCCAGTCGTTCGCAGCGTCATGCACAGCGGTGAACGCGCCGGATACGTGGTTGTTGAACGCCGCGGCGATCAGCGCGCCGGCCTCGTCCCGGCTGTTGTTGTTCAGGTAGGACGCTGTGACCGTGATTGCCCCAAAGGTGCTGGTGTCGAAGGCCACACTCAGGTTGGTGCTGCCCGACCCGCCACTCACGGATGCACCAACGGTGATCCGGAACACTTCGGCCGAACCCGGCGTCGTGGCGGCGGTCACGGCCTGCTGTGCCGCATCCCGTGCGGCAAGCGCGGCGTTGTATGCGGTCGTTGCCGCAGTCGCGTCCGACTGAGCCGTGGAAAGTGCCTCGCTGGCGGCGGTGAGGTTGGTCTGTGCCTGATCCAAGCCCCCATCTGCGACGTTGAGCTCCCACTGTGCGCCTTGGATTTCCAATTCCTTGACGGCGATTGCAAGTTGGTTGGCCAGATAGGCGGCATCAGCGGCCGCGTAGGCTTGCTGCGCGGCGGCGTCGGCGGCCAGCGCATCCAGATAGGCAAACTCGGCCGCGTCGCGCGCTGCCAATGCTTCGTCATAGGCGTCTTGCGCCGCGTCTGCGGCCTGCTGGGCAAAGTCCAGCGCCGACTGCGCGGCCGCAAGATCCTCGGTCAGCCCGGCTACGACGTCTTGGGCGGACAGAAGGGTCGCATCGGCATCTGACAGGGCGAACTCTGCCTGCTCCACGGCGGTCGTGGCAGCCGCGACGGCGGCTTCCGCCATCCCGACGGCCATGGCTGCGTCGCTTGCGTTCTGCAGCGCCAAATCCCGGGCCGCCCCGGCCGAGTCGCGATCGACCGTCAGCAGGTCCAGCGCGGCTTCGGCCTCGGACAGAGCAAGGTTCGCGGCGGAAAGCGCGGCCACGGCCGCGTCCCGCGCGGCAGTCCGCGCGGTGACAGCCTCAGCGGCGGTGACCAGCAAGTCGGCCAGCAGGGACTGGGCCGCCTGGGCGGCGTTCAGCTCGGACTGGCGGGTTTCGACCAATGCATCGGCGTCGTTCTGCGCGCCTTGCAGGATCGAGAGGTTGGATTGGGCGGCGTACAGTTCGGTCTCGCGCTCGGTGCGGGCGGCGATGGCCTGGGTCAGTTCGGCGTCTGCGGCATCGGCGGCGACCTGCGCGGCGGCCTGCGCCGCAAGTGCTGCGTCGCGGGCATGTTCGGCCACAACGAGATCGGCTTCGATCGCGCTCAGCGCCGCAGTCGCCTGAACGCTGAGTTCGTTGGCCGCGGCCAGTTCGTCCTGCCGCTCGGCAAGGGTCGCGAGGGCGTCCGCCAGCGCGGCCTCGGCATCGGCGAGTTGCTGGGCCCGAAGGGTCCGCAGCGCCTGCGCCGCTGCCAGTTCGTTTTGTGCGGCGGTCAGAGCCGCTGTCAGCGGGCCGGTCAGGGACTGCGCCCCGGTGAGCGCCGCCTGGGCGGCCGCCAGCGCGGTTTCGGCATTGGTGAGCGCGGTGGTGGCCGCGCTGACATCGGCCTGACGGGCGATGACGGTGGCGAGGCCGGCCTGTTCGGCGGCCTCGGCCAGACCGATCGCGGTTTCGGCGCTGTCCTGCGCGGCCTCGGCGGCGGCGCGTTCGGCATCCGCTTCGGCCAGGCCGGCTGCGATGGTCTGCGGCGCAAAATCGCGCACCGTCAGCGAGGACAGATCAGCGTCCGCGATGGTCAGACGCGGGGCGAGCACCGAGGGCTCAAACCCGTCAACTGTCTGTGTCGCACCTACAAAAGCGTTCGGCGTACTATCGTTTGGCATGTCGGTCTCCTCAAAAGTAAAGCTTTGTTAAAATAGGATCGGTAATTGTGGCAATACTTTGTCGGCCGTTAACGATGAATTAACGCGAAATACAAGTTATGATTGTGTTAATTGTAGTGATGCAATCCAGGGTTATGATGTCTTAAGCGGATAGATTGCAGGACAGCGCAAGATTCAATCCACGCGTGCATTCCCACCTTGAGGGCCATTCACAACCAAGAGTTGAATTGTTTGAACGACTTGCGCGAGATCGAGCCACAATGCGCGTTTCGGCTGCATGAAGGTTTATGAATTCCCGCTAAAGGAGAGTTAATTCTCCGATCAGCCCTCAGCACGGAATGTTCTTGCCGCTACGTCACGCTCCGGCAAGCGAGCGGCAGGCGCATGGAGCAGCACCTTCGAGGGCCCCCGCGAAATATACTAAAGATATGTCTTATTTTTCCCTAAGGAATTACCGCCAACACCTAGGCGACAAATACTTATCGAAGGATAACCGCCATTATAACACATTTGTGATGCGGCGGTGACTGTTTACTTGGTCGAACGCACCACGCCGCGCAAACGACATGGCCGGACGCGAGCGCCCGACCACCCCGTTACCCCGCGCCCGCTCAAGCGGCGAGTCGCGAATCCCCCACCGCGCGGGCAAGCCAGCCCGCCAAAGCGGCGGCGTCGGGGGGCAGCCGATCCGCCAAGCCGCCGGCGAACGCTTCGAACGCGGGCAGGTTCAGGGCGTTGACCCCGACGATGACCGGCACCCCGAGCGCCAGCGCATCGGCGATCAGCGCGCGAAATCCGCGGCCTTCGGCCTCGTGCTTGCCGAACTTGTTGACGACCAGCACATCCGCCCCGGCCGCAAGGCGGGCCGATACCAGACCGACCGCCGTTTCCAAGGCCGTCGGGTCCAGCCTGCACCCGCGGGCGGACCGGCCAAGGTGCTGGCTGATCCGCAGGGTCGGGCCATCGGGCAGCACGCGCACATCCATGTCGCAGGGGCCGTCATCGGGCCGTTCGGAATTCACCTGCACGGTGCCGCAGCACACAAGGCCGCGCGCGGCAAGGTCCGTGGCAAGGCGCAGCAGGATCAGGTCGGTATCGCCGCGTCCGGGCGCCATGGTGTAGGCAAGGTGCATTTGCGGGGCTCCTCAGTCTGGGAATGGGGTGTCAGGCGGCAGCAGGTCAGGCGGCAGGCCCCGGCGCGCGCGCATCCGCCGCGACAGCGCCTGAAGGTCGCGCTTGGTCAGGCGGGCCCGCGCGATGGGCAGCAGGATCGCGTTTTCGGTCACCAGATGGCGCCGGACGTGGCCGGAGAATCGCACCAGCGCGACCCCGTCCTTGGCCGACAGGTCCGATCCGGTCTGCAGGCAGAGGGAAAGCGAGGCGCGCACGGTCGGCAGCAGATCGGCCGCGGCGTCCAGATCGCCGAGAATTCCGAGGATCACGCGCCCGATGCCATCATCGACCGAGCAGCGCACGGCCAGCAGGGGAAACAGGTCTTCGGCCTCGTCGCGCATGTGCAGGGTCAGTTCGGCGTCCACAAAGCGCAGCACGCTTTCACCGGCGGCCCGGTCAACCGTGCCAAAGTCTGCCAGCGCGTCGATCACCGCACAGATCCGCCGTTGGCGCAGGTGTTCTTCGCTGAGGAACTCAAGCGGGGTTGCCAGCAGCGCGGGGTCTGTCGGGGAAAGCCCGCTGTCGCCCCGAGCCGGGTCAGACTGTGTCATGGGCTTTCCCCTTGTCCTTTGCGCGCCGTCAGATCGGCGCGAGGCTTGCGCCGGTGATCTGCGCCTTGCGCGCCAGAGCGTCGACGAAGGCGCGCGACGCCTGCGCCCACGCGGCCTTTTCCAAGGCCTGCGCGATCTTGGGGCGGACGGTTTCAAACGGCAGCACCTGGCCCGGTGCCGTGGCGTTCAGCCGGATGATGTGCCAGCCGTGCCGCGACAGCACGGGTGCGGGGCTGATGCCGCCTTCGGGCAGGCCGCGGAGCGCCACCTCGAATTCGGGCACGGTATCGCCCGGCCCGAGTTGGCCCAGATGCCCGCCGGCTGACTTGGACCCGCAATCGCTGTCGCGCGCGGCCTGGGCAAAGCCCTTGGCATCGCCGTCCAGCCGGGCCAGCACCGCATGGGCGCGGGCCTCGGCCAACGCGCGGGCCGCCGCGTCGCGCGGGTCGCAGGCGCACAGGATGTGGGACACGTCCCACAGGGGCGCGGAGCGATAGCGGGCGGGGTCCCTGGCCCATTCGGCCTGAACGGCCGCGTCTGTCACCGGCGGGATGGTCAGTGCGTCGTCGAGCAGCGCGCGGATCAGGGCCTCGTCCTCGGTTTCGACCCGGGCGGGGGCAAGTTCCTCGGGGTCGGCGGCAAGGCCGCGCCTGCGGGCCTCTTGCAGCAAAAGCGCGCGGATCGTCAGCGCCTGCGCGGCCTTGCGCCATGCGATGCCGGGCTTGTCCTTGGGGGCGCTGTGGTTCTGGGCCTCGGCGGCGATGGCCGCCGAGGGGATGGTTTCACCGTTCACGGTGACATCGGGGAAAAGCGACATGTTCATGCCCGTCACTCCGCCGGCGCCGGGGCCGGGGCGACCGGCCCGGCCTTGGCCTGCCGTGCATCATGGGCGCGGCGGCGGTCCTCCAGCGGACGGCGGCGGCGCGAGCGCACGATCTGATAGCCGGGGCGCAGCGTGACATAGCGCAGCGGCACCGACAGCATGTGCACCAGCCGTGTGAACGGGAAGGCGGCCACGATCACCATGCCAAGGAAGATGTGCAGCTTGTAAAGCCAGTGCACGCCCACCACTTCGGTCCAGGCATTCAGTTGCAGCCCCATGACACTTTGCGACCACGTCATGAAGCGGATCATCTCGGCCCCGTCCATGTGGCCAAGCGTCAGCACGATGGTGCCCATGCCCACCACGATCTGCAACCACAGCGCCACCAGAATGGCGATGTCGGCAAAGCTGGAATTGACGCGGATGCGGGTGTCAAACAGGCGGCGGTGCAGCAGCATGGATGCGCCGACAAAGGCCGAGGCCCCGGCGATGCCGCCCAGGATGACGGCCAGCCATTGCTTGGCGCCATAGGCGATGCCCAGCGTGTCCAAAAGCCAGACCGGCGTGAACAGGCCGATCAGGTGGCCGAAGAACAGCACGATGATGCCGCCGTGGAACAGCACCGACCCCCACATCAGTTGCTTGCGGCGCAGCAACTGGCTGGACGAGGTTTTCCATGTGAACGGGTCACGTTCGTAGCGGGCGATGGTTCCGACCAGCGCCACGGCCAGAACGGCGTATGGCATGACGCCAAAGATCAGGAAGTCGATGTCGAAATTGCCGAACATGATTGTCTGCTCCTATTCAGCGGCCGGGCGGTGGGGGGCTTGGGCGGGTCGGTCCATCGCGGCCAGCAGGGTACGGACCTGCGGGCAGCCGGCGTTGGGGTCGGGGCCGAAGGTGACCTCGGTTTCCTCCCAGACCGCGTCGAGCGCGGCCAGATCGGTCGGGTCATCATCGGGCTGGGCCAGCATGCCCGCCACCGCATCGGCGTCGGCGCGGGTGTCGGCCAGCCGCGCCAGCGCGGCAAAGGCGGCGGTGTAGGCGCTGGTGCGCCGGATCAGCCGTGTAGCCAGCGCATCAAAGATATGCGCCGCGTCCGCCAGCGTTTCCTGCGCCTCGGGCGCCGGACAGGTCGCAAGATACTCCAGCAGCACCGGCAGATGGTCGGGCAGTTCGGTGGTGGCGGGTTCGAACCCGCCTGCCCGGTAGGTTTCGATCAGGCTGACCATCGCGCCGCCGCGGTCCCGGCTTTCGCCGTGGACATGTTCGAACAGGTTGAGCGACAGCGTCCGCGAGCGGTCAAACAGCATGACATACCGCTCTTGCAGATCGTAAAGGTCGCCTTGTGCCAGATCGCCGGTCAGGGCGGCCAGTGCCGCGTGAAGATCGGGCGGCAGGCGCCGGTCGGCGGCCAGAACGGCGCCGATTTCGGGCATCGCCTGCTGCAGATCAGGCGACGGATAGCTGAGGATCAGCGAAAGCGCCTTGAGGGTGCGGTCCATCATCATCATCAGAACGACTCCAGCGGAAGGGCGAAGGATTTCTTCTTGCCGCCGAACATGCTGGTCTTGCCGGTGTCGCCGCTGGAACAGCCGTTGCCATCGGTGAAGCCGCAGCCGCCGCGGATGTCGGCGCCCTGTTCGTTCTGTTCGCGGTGCGCGGTGGGGATCGCGAAGCGGTCCTCGTAATCCGCGATGGCCATGATCTTGTACATGTCCTCGATCATCCGGCCCGACATGCCGACGCGGGCCGCGATGGCTTCGTCGCGCACGCCGTCGACGGTCAGCGCCCGCATGTAAAGCCGCATCGCGGACATGCGTTCCAGCGCGTGGACGATGGGTCCCTCGTCGCCTGCCGTCAGCATGTTGGCAAGGTATTGCACCGGAATCCGCAGCGACCGCACATCGGGCATCTGGTCGCTCATCGCGATCTGCCCGGCCTGCGCCGCGTTCTGGATCGGGCTGAGCGGCGGGATGTACCAGACCATCGGCAGGGTGCGGTATTCGGGATGCAGCGGGAAGGCCACCTTCCACTCCATCGCCATCTTCCAGATCGGGCTGACCCTGGCGGATTCGATCCAATCCTCCGGCACGCCGTCGCGGCGGGCGGCAGCGATCACCTCGGGATCGTTGGGGTCAAGGAATACGTCCAGTTGCGCGCCATAAAGGTCGGTCTCGCGTTCGGCACTGGCCGCAGCCTCGATCTTGTCGGCGTCATAAAGAATGACCCCCAGATAGCGGATACGCCCGACGCAGGTTTCCGAACAGACGGTCGGCTGGCCGGATTCGATGCGGGGATAGCAGAAGGTGCATTTTTCGGATTTGCCGGAGTCCCAGTTGTAATAGACCTTCTTGTAGGGGCAGCCGGAAATGCACATCCGCCAGCCCCGGCATTTTTCCTGATCGATCAGCACGATGCCGTCTTCTTCGCGCTTGTAGATCGCGCCCGAGGGGCAGGACGCCGAACAGGTCGGGTTCAGGCAGTGTTCGCACAGCCGCGGCAGATACATCATGAAGGTATTTTCATACTCTCCATAGATCTGCTTCTGGATGTTCTCGAAGTTGTGGTCCTGCGACCGTTTCGAGAATTCCCCGCCAAGGATTTCTTCCCAATTCGGCCCTTTCTCGATCTTCTCCATCCGCTCGCCCGTGATCCGCGACCGGGGGCGCGCGGTGGGAAACGCGGTCATGTCCGGGGCGGATTTGAGGTGGTCGTAGTCGAAGTCGAACGGTTCATAGTAGTCGTCGATTTCCGGCATGTCGGGGTTGGCGAAGATGTTCGCCAGAATCCGCCATTTCGACCCCTGCTTGGGGTGCAGTTTGCCAGACTTCGACCGCGCCCAGCCGCCATTCCAGCGCGTCTGGTTTTCCCAGTCGGTGGGATAGCCGGTGCCCGGCTTGGTTTCGACGTTGTTGAACCATGCGTATTCGACGCCGTCGCGGCTGGTCCAGACGTTCTTGCAGGTGACCGAACACGTGTGGCACCCAATGCATTTGTCGAGGTTCAGCACTTTGCCGATTTGTGCGCGCACTCTCATTCCGCGGCCTCCAGATTGGGGGTTGCAGGCGTATCCAGCCAGTCGATTTTCTTCATCTTGCGAACGATCACGAATTCATCGCGGTTGCTGCCCACGGTGCCGTAGTAGTTGAAACCCCAGGACAATTGCGCATAGCCCCCGATCATGTGGGTAGGTTTGAGCGTGGCGCGCGTTACCGAATTGTGGATGCCGCCGCGGTGCCCGGTCTTTTCCGAACCGGGGGTGTTCACGATCTTTTCCTGCGCGTGATACATGAACAGCGTGCCTTGCTTGATCCGCTGCGACACCACCACCCGCGCGGTCAGCGCGCCGTTGATGTTGTAGGCTTCGACCCAGTCATTATCGACCAGACCGGCCTTGGCCGCGTCCACCTCGGACATCCAGACAACCGGCCCGCCCCGGTTCAGCGTCAGCATCATCAGGTTGTCGGAATAGGTGGAATGGATGCCCCATTTCTGATGCGGCGTGATGAAGTTCAGCACCACATGCGGGTTGCCTTCGGCGGCATCGTTGTTAATGGCCTTGGTGATGGTTTTCAGGTCCACCGGCGGGCGGTAGCTGACGAAGCCTTCGCCAAAGGCGCGCATCCACAGATGATCCTGATACAGTTGCTGGCGGCCGGTCAGGGTGCGCCACGGGATCATTTCATGCACGTTGGTGTAGCCCGCGTTATAGCAGACCTCCTCGCTTTCGATCCCGGACCACGTGGGCGAGGAGATGATCTTGCGCGGTTGGGCGGCGATATCGCGAAAGCGGATCTTGGTGTGATGCGCGCCTTCGGCCAGGTGGGCATGGTGGCGGCCCGTGGGCTTTTCCAGTTGTTCCCACGCCTTGACCGCCACTTCGCCGTTGGTTTCCGGCGCCAGCATCAGGATCATCTCGGCAGCCTGAATGGCCGTTTCCAACCGGGCGAGGCCGTACGACACGCCTTCGTCCTGCACCACGCCGTTCAGGTCGCGCAGGTGCCTGACCTCGACCTTGGTATCCCAGTTGATCCCCTTGCCGCCGTTGCCGAGCTTTTCCAAAAGCGGCCCGACCGAGGTGAACTTCTTGTAAAGGTTGGGGTAATCCCGTTCGACCGCGATGTAGTTCGGCGCGGTCTTGCCGGGGATCAGGTCACATTCGCCCTTCTTCCAGTCCTTCACATGCGGCTGTGCCAGTTCGCCGGGGGTGTCGTGCAGCAGGGGAAGCTGGACGATATCGGTTTCCACACCCAGCACTTCGGGCGCCACGTCGCTGAACTTGCGCGCGATGGATTTGAAGATGTCCCAGTCGGACTTCGATTCATAGGCCGGGTCCACCGCTGCCTGAAGCGGGTGGATGAACGGGTGCATGTCCGAGGTGTTCAGGTCGTCCTTCTCATACCAGCTGGCCGTCGGCAGCACGATGTCGGAATAGACGCAGGTGGTGGACATGCGGAAGTCGATGGTCACCAGCAGGTCAAGTTTGCCCTTCGGCGCCGTGTCATGCCAGACGGCCTCGACCGGCATCACGCCGCCTTCCTCGCCCAGGTCCTTGCCCATCACGCCGTGGTCGGTGCCAAGGAGGTGCTTGAGGAAGTATTCATGCCCCTTGCCCGACGACCCCAGCAGGTTCGAGCGCCACACGAACAGGTTGCGCGGCCAGTTTTCCGGGGCGTCCGGGTCCTGGCAGGACATTTCCAGCGCGCCGGATTTCAGCTGTTCGGCCACATAGGCCGGAATGGCCTTGCCCGCCGCCTTGGCCGCCTTGGCCACCTCCAACGGGTTGGTTTTCAGTTGCGGGGCGGACGGCAGCCAGCCCATGCGTTCGGCGCGGATGTTGTAGTCGATCAGGGAAATGTCCCAATCGCCCTTGGGCGCGGTGGGCGACAGGATTTCGCCTGCGCGCAGCGTCTCATAGCGCCACTGGTCGGTGTGGGCATACCAGCAGGAGGTGGAGTTCATCTGCCGGGGCGGGCGGTTCCAGTCGAGCGCGAAGGCCAAGGGTGCCCAGCCGGTCTGCGGGCGGAGTTTCTCCTGCCCCACATAGTGTGACCAGCCGCCGCCTTCCTGACCGATACACCCGCACATCACCAGCATGTTGATGATGCCGCGATAGTTCATGTCCATGTGGTACCAGTGGTTCAGACCGGCCCCAAGGATGACCATGGACTTGCCATGGGTCTTTTCGGCATTGCCCGCGAATTCCCGCGCTACGGCGATGATCTTTTCCCGGTCAACGCCGGTGATCTTTTCCGCCCATGCGGGGGTATAGGGGCTGTCGTCGTTGAAGTCCTTTGACACCCATTTGCCGCCAAGACCCCGATCAAGGCCATAGTTGGCACAGAACAGGTCGAACACCGTGGCGACCAGCGCCTGCGACCCGTCGGCCAGTGTCACCCGGCGGACGGGGATGTTGCGGGTCAGCACCTCGGGCGCGTCGCATTTCACGAAATCGCCGGTGGCAGCCCCTCCGAAATAGGGGAAATCGACGCCCACCACCTGATCGTGGTCGGCAATCTGGCTGAGCCGCAGATGCGTCTGGGTGCCTTGGGCGCGCGGTTCAAGGTTCCACTTGCCTTCTTCGCCCCAGCGAAAGCCGATAGAGCCATTCGGCGCCACGATCTGCCCCGAGGATTCGTCATAGGCGACCGTTTTCCAGTCGGGATTGTTGGTTTCGCCAAGATGGCCCGCAAAATCATCGGCGCGCAGCATGCGGCCGGGGACAAGGTGGCCATCGCGGTCCTCGAGGCGGACCAGCATCGGCATGTCGGTGTATTTACGAGCGTAGTCCTCGAAATATTCGGCCTGCCGGTCCAGATGGAA
>JAUXPG010000221.1 GCA_030683915.1 Gemmobacter sp. | reverse complement strand
TGCGGATCATAGCCCAGGCCCGTGCGCGATTCGGGCAACGCTTGGGCCGCCTGAGACAGCTGCGCATACGCGCCGATGATCCGGTGGAAGTCGGCATCGGAACACGACAGCCGCGCGGTATAGTCGGCATCCAGCCGCTCGCGCGGCCAATGGGCTTCGGCAGCAATATCCATCAGATCACCACGGGGTTGATGCGGTTTGCGATCAGCCGCACAAGGCTGAGTGCGGTCAGTTCCGAGGTCTTGGGGTTGGTCGCCATCGGGCGGTTTTCCAACACCACCGACAACGTGCCAAAGTCACCTTCGGCGCTGACACGGTGGGCGTTGCGCGCGGCGGCAGGGTCGGCCACCAGCGCCACCTCGGTTGCGGCCATTCCCAGTCCCGCAAGGGCGGTAATCGCGGCCACATTGGCATTCTGCGGAAACCGCCGCGCGGCATCGGCGGCAGCGCCTTGCCAAAAGGTCACCGGCGCGGTCAGTGCGCCAAGGTCGCACAGCGCCTCGGCCTCGGTGCCCTTCCACGCGGCGGGCGGCTTGATGATTTCGTGCCGCACCCTCGCGAGCGGCAGACGCGCGGCGGCCGCAAGCGCATCGATCCCGCCCAGCGCGCCGGGGGGGATCAGCATCTGGCGCCCCGCCCCGCGCGCCGCCGCCACCAATCCGTCCAGCACCGCCGTGTCCGTCAGCGCCGAAGTCGATGCGGGCGCGAAATCTGCCCCGGCGTTCAGTGCGGCAAAGCCCCAAGGTGCCACCGCCGCGCGTCCTGCCGCCTCGATCACCAGATCGGGCGCCAGCGCCGCCACCCCCTCGGGGACAGCGATCCGCGCCACGCCGTCCGGCAAGGCCGCCACCGAACCGGGCCGCAGCCCGACACCGACCAGCGCCGCGCCCTCGGGCAAGAGCCCGGCCACGCGCTGCGCGATGGCGCCCCAGCCCACCAAAATCAGCCGGAGATCGCCCATCGCGGCCCTCACCCTTCGCTCTGACCCAAATATCCCCGCCGGAGGCGCCCGACCTCGCAGCCCGCGTCACCCATCGCGGTCACAGCCCGACATAGCCCTGCACCACTGCCGCCTCGCGTTCCAGATCGGCGGCGGTGCCCGTCCAGACGGTGCGGCCCTTTTCGATGATGAAATGCCGGTCGGCCAGTCGCTTGAGCACGCCAAGGTTCTTGTCGATCAACAAGATCGACTGTCCCTGCGCCTTCAGCCGTTCGATCACATGCCAAATCTCGGTGCGGATCACCGGGGCCAGCCCTTCGGTCGCCTCATCCAGGATCAGCAGGCGCGGGTTGGTCATCAGCGCGCGGCCCACGGCCAGCATCTGCTGTTCTCCCCCCGACAGCGTTCCCGCCATCTGGCCCGCGCGTTCACCCAACCGGGGGAAAAGGTCATAAACCCGCGCCAGTGTCCAAGGGTTGGCGCGGCCCAGCCGGTTCGCCGCCGTCGCAACAAGGTTTTCGCGCACCGTCAGCGTGGCGAAAATCTGTCGCCCTTCGGGGACCAGCCCCGCACCCATCCGCGCGATCCGCTCGGGTGCCAGACCCGCAACGCTGCGCCCCTCGAATTCCACCTTGCCGGCGCGCGGCGCGACAAGGCCCATGATCGAACGTACGGTCGTGGTCTTGCCCATGCCGTTGCGGCCCAAAAGGGTGACGACCTGCCCTTCTGCGATGTCGAGCGACACGTCAAACAGCACCTGTGACGCGCCATAGGCGGCGGACAATCCTGCAACGCTCAGCACAACTCGTCCTCCGCACCCAGATAGGCTTCGCGCACCTCGGGGTTGGCGCGGATCTCTTCGACCGACCCGCTGGCGATGATCCGGCCATAGACCAGCACCGAAATCCGGGTGGCCAGCGCGAACACCGCCTCCATGTCGTGTTCCACCAGCAACATCGGCGTTGCCTGCGCCACCTGCCGCAGGCTGACGATCATTTCATGGCTTTCGGCGGCGCCCAGACCCGCCATCGGCTCATCCAGCAACAAGAGCTGCGGTTTGCGCGCCAGTGCGACCAGAAGTTCCAGTTGCTTCTTTTCGCCGTGGCTCAACCCGGCCACTGGCACGTGGGCGCGGGTGTCCAGCGCGGTTCCGGCCAGCAGGCCGTCGGTCTCGGCCCACAGCGCGCGGCGCCGGGCCACGGCATCCCAGATGCGAAAGTTCCGTCCCATGCGCGCCTGCACCGCCATCGCGATATTGTCGCGCACCGACATCTCGGTCAGCAGGTTGGTGATCTGAAACGTCCGCCCCAGCCCCAGCGCCACCCGGTCGGGCACGCTGGCGGCTGTCACATCCTGCCCGCCAAGAAACACGGCGCCTTCATCGGGCACCAGTTCACCGCACAACTGGTTAATCAGCGTCGATTTGCCCGCCCCGTTCGGGCCGATCAGGGCATGAACCTCGCCGGGGCGAACCTCGAGCGAGACGTGGTCCGTGGCGATCAGGCCGCCAAAGCGCTTGACCAGACATTTGACTTCCAGAACCGCGCCGGTCATCCGCGCCCCCGCATCATCAGGGCAGCCAGGCGCGCCATGCCGGCGTTGATCCCGCCACGCGTTCCCAGCACCACCGCCAGCAAGATCAGACCCAGCCACAACTGCCAGTATTCCGTCTGCGCCGCGAGCCAGGTTTCCAGCACAAGATAGGCCGCCGTGCCCCAGATCGGGCCCAGAAACGACCCGACGCCCCCCAGAATGACCATTGTCATCAGCGCGGCCGATTTCGTCCAGTGCAGCATGTCGGGGCTTGCGAAACGCAGGAAGTTTGCCATCAGCGCCCCCGAGAGCCCCGCGCCCATGCCCGAAAGGACAAAGGCATAAAGCTTGTAGCGGTAGGGCGCATAGCCCAGTGCGGCCATGCGGCGTTCGTTTTGCTTCATGCCGCGCAGCACGGTGCCGAAGGACGAATGCACCACCCGCCACAAGGCCAGCATGAACACCGCCCAGAACCCGAGCATGACGTAATACAGCGTCACCCGGTCGCGCATGTTCAGGCCGAGGAATTCGTTGGTCCGCCGCACGATGATTCCGTCTTCGCCGCCGTAAGCCTTGAGCGACACGAAGAAGAAAAAGATCATCTGTGCGAAGGCCAGCGTGATCATGATGAACTGCACGCCCCCGGTGCGCAGCGACAGCGCGCCGATGATCAGCGCCAGCAGGCCCGACACCACCACTGCCGCGGGCACGGTGACAAGCAGTTGGTTTGACCCCGGAATGAACCCCATCAGCGGCGTGGCGTCAGCATGGTGGACGAACAGCATGCCCACGACATACCCGCCGATCCCGAAGAAGGCCGCATGGCCAAGGCTGATCATGCCGCCATAACCCAGCACGAAATTGAGGCTGGCGGCGGCAATGGAATAGATCAGGATGCGCGTCACCAGCGACAGCGACGATGAATCGGCGAACATCGGCACCGCTAGCAGTGCCACCACCAGAACCGCGAGGCCGATGCGGCGGGCCAGGTTCCTTGCGTCAGGACTGGGCATATGTCAGCCCCCCGCCGCGAACAGGCCCTTGGGCCGGATCAGAAGCACAAGCGCCATCAACAGATAGATCCCCATCGAAGCAATGCCGATGCCCAGCGCATCGGCCTCGGACGCAGGCATCACCCCGCGCAGCAACCCCGGCAGAAAGGCCCGCAGCATGGTGTCGACGACGCCCAGCAGGATGCCCGCCACACAGGCCCCTTTGATCGAACCGACGCCGCCCACGACCACCACGACAAAGGTGGACAGCAAGATCTGTTCGCCCATGCCGACCTGCACCGCCGAAATAGGGCCCGACACATAGCCCGCAAACCCGGCCAACAGTGCGCCCAGCCCGAAGACGACAGTATAAAGCAGGCGGATATCCACCCCCAGCGCGCGCACCATGTCGCGGTTGGTGGCGCCTGCGCGCACCAGCATGCCGATGCGCGTGCGGTTGATGAGCAGATAGAGACCGAGCGCCACCAGCAACCCCGCCGCGATGATCAGCAGCCGGTAGGGCGGGTAGAACAGGCCGGGCAGCAGTTCGACCGGCGCTGCCAGGCTTTCGGGAATGGCCACGAACACCGGCTGGCGCCCGACCGTCAGCGTGATGATCTGGTTGAAGATCAGGATCAGCCCGAAGGTCGCCAGCACCTGATCAAGGTGATCGCGCGCATAAAGCCGCCGGATCACCAGCGCCTCGACCGCAAGGCCGGTCGCCCCGGCGGCAACCAGCGCCACAGGAATACCCAGCCAGAAATTGCCCGTTGCCCCTGCGACCAGCGTGCCAGCATAGGCGCCGACCATGAACAGCGACCCATGCGCCAGATTGATCACCCCCATGATCCCGAAGATCAGGGTGAGGCCCGCCGCAAGCAGGAACAGCATGACGCCATACTGCAACCCGTTCA
The DNA here is from genome assembly GCA_030683915.1 of Gemmobacter sp. Taxonomy (GTDB): domain Bacteria; phylum Pseudomonadota; class Alphaproteobacteria; order Rhodobacterales; family Rhodobacteraceae; genus Wagnerdoeblera. Next base: position 3,302 of record JAUXPG010000221.1, on the reverse strand, counting down.
GCAACTGTTCGAGGACAAGTATCATGGAACCCGGCCGCATATGGCCCGAGGCCTGCGCCTGCGGATGGGGCAGGAGCCTCCGGCGGGGATATTTGGGTCAGAGCGAAATGGCAAAGCGCAGGAAAGGGGCGGCAGAGCGGCCGCCCCTTTCCTGTCAGATCACATCTTGCACTGGTCGGCGTAGACGTCGCCCACCATGTCGCGCAGCTTGTCCTTGGTGACGGCCTGCGGCTTGCCGTTCGGCCCTGCCACGATGTCGACCATGTACCAGCTTTGCACCGGATGCTGGTTCGCGCCAAACTTGAAGTCGCCGCGTGTGCTGGCAAAATCGGCGGCGCGCAGCGCGGTGCGGAAGGCATCGGCATCATCCGGGGTGGCCTTGGACAGGGCCGAACCGATCAGCTGCGCGGTGTCCCACGCCTGCTGGGCGTAATAGGTGATCGGACGGTCGCCATGTTTGGCACGCCACGCCGCGACGAACGCCTTGGACGCATCATTGTCAAAGTCTTCGTTCCAGTGCGTGGTCGCCTTGACGCCAACACCGGCCTCGCCCACTGCATTTAGGATTACACCATCGACCGAGGGCTCTGACAGCACCATCGGGATCTGGCCCAGAAGGCCCGCCTGCTGGTACTGCTTGAGGAACGCGATACCAAGGCCGCCGGGGTGGAACTGGAAGACCACTTCGGGTGCGGCGGCGCGGATGCGGGCCATTTCCGAGGCGAAATCGGTCTGGTCAAGTTGGGTATAGATTTCCTCGACCTCGCCTTCGAACAGCCGCTTGAAGCCGGCGATGGCGTCCTTGCCGGCCTGATAGTTCGGCGCCAGCGCCACGGCCTTCTTGTAGCCCAGCGACTTTGCCGCGGCGCCGGTGGCTTCGTGCAGGCTGTCGTTCTGCCACGACACGACGAAGTAGTTTTCGTTGCACCCGGCACCCGCAAGGTTGGACGGGGCCGCGTTGGAGCTGAGATAGAACGCGCCGTTGTCCACCACGTCAGGCACCACGGCGCCCGCGACGTTCGAGAACACGATCCCGGTCAGGATCTTGATGCCTTGGTCGTTCACGAATTTCTCTGCGATCTGGCGGCCGTTGCCGGGGTTCAGGCCGTCATCCTCGACCACCAGTTCCACCTCGACGCCGCCCAGTTTGCCGCCGCCCTGTTCGACCGCAAGGGCAATGGCATCGCGGACCTGTTCGCCGATATATCCGGGGGGGCCCGACAGCGTGGTGATGACGCCGATCTTCACCGCCTCGGCCCAACCGGGCATGGTGGAAAGCGCAAGGATGCTGGCTGCAGCAAGCAGTTTCTTCATGGTCGTCTCCCTGTGGTCGCGCCTTTTTCGGCGCTGATGATTGATGCCGAAATTAACGCAGTCCGCCAAATATTTCAAGCCGGAACATTTCAGACTTGAAGCAATTTCTGGCCGGATTTTCGAAAATCCTGCCACTCCCCGACCATGACGCAGCTTGCGACACCGATCAAGGAAAATCCGGTCACAGCTTCACCCAGCCCGCGGGGGCCTGCTTGCCCGGATGGATGCTGCCACAGTTCGGGCAGGTTCGGGCCTGTTCGTCGGCATAGAAGGCTGCATAAATCGGAGGAAGATCATCGACGATGCTTTCCAGATCGACCTCGGCCCGGTGCACCCGCGCGTTGCAGTCAAAGCAATACCACTCGATGGCATCCAGCGCCCCTTCGGGCCGTGCGGGCTCGATGACCAACCCGATCGACCCTTCCTGCGGACGCTGGGGCGAATGGCGGATGTGGGCGGGCAACAGGAAGATGTCACCTTCGCGGATCGGCACGTCATAGAATTCGCCGGTGCCGGTATCGTGCAGCTTGAGCAGCATGTCCCCCTTGAGCTGATAGAAGAATTCCTCCACCGGGTCATCGTGGTAGTCGGTGCGCTGGTTGGGGCCGCCGACGACGGTCACCATCAGGTTGCTGTCCTTCCACACCATCTGGTTGCCCACCGGGGGCTTGAGCAGGTGTTTGTGCTCGTCGATCCATTTCTGAAAGTTGAACGCGGCAAGACGGGTCATCGGGGTCTCCTTTCGGACATCATGCAAGGCGAAGGCCGCAAGCGTCAAACGCCTTGCGCGTGGCCTCGCGTTCTTTGTCGGTCAGCTCCAGGCACGGGGGGCGCACGCGGCCCCCGGTCTGGCCCAGCAGGGTCTGCCAGTATTTCTGGTGGGCATGGGGTTTTTCGGCCGGGCGGGTGCCGCGCAGCGCCTGGCGCACGGGGTCGAGACTGTCGCGCAGCGCCCGCGCCTCGTCCGCGCGTCCGGCAAAGGCCAGATCGGTGTAGGCGCGCATCCGCCGGTCGGCGGCGGTCTGAATCAGGTAGGGCGGCGAGGAGCACAGATAGAGCCGCCAGTCGAGGTCAAGGATGTTGTCCAGCCACTCCTCCTCGGACGCGGTGGACACGATGATGCGGTCCTTGGCCAGCCGGGTCAGTTCGGCATACATCGGGCGGGGCACCGAATACTTGATGGCCACGACGTTGTCGATGTCGGCCAGCCGGTTGCACAGTTGCGGGCTCATCAGATACCCGCTGTCGGGGTGCGACCACAGCGCGATGCCGATATCCACCTGTGCGGCGATGGTTTCGTAATACCGGATCAGCGTTTCGTCCTGCGCCTTGAAGAAATGCAGGATCGGCGCGTGCACAACGATGTAATCGGCGCCACAGGCCTGCGCGTGTTTTGCAAGGTCGATCACCACATCCATGTTCTGATCAGAACAGGACATGATCGTCTGCGCGCGCCCGTCCGCCGCTGCCACAGCCAGATCAAAGCTGCGTTTGCGTTCGTCCAGCGACATGGCAAAGAATTCGCCCTGCTTGCCCGCGATAAAGAACCCGTCGATTCCCAGATCGGAAATCCAGTGTTCCATATTGGCGCGAAAGCCGTCTTCGTCGATGCTCAGATCGTCGCGGAACGGCATCAGCGCCGCCGCCCAGATACCGCGCATATGGGTGAAGGCGTGGGATTTGGCATCCTTGCGGGCGTATTTCATGGGTCCATTCCGTTAAGGGCCCGCCACAGCTTTTCCGAGGTGAGGGGCAGTGACAGGTCGGGGGTTCCGGGCGGAAGGGCATCCATCGCCGCATTCAGCAGCGCGGCGGGGATGCCGATGCACCCGGCTTCGCCCACCCCCCTTGCGCCCAACGGGTTGGCCGGGGTGGGGGTCGGGCGCGAGATCAGGTGCAGCGGCGGCATATCGGCGGCGCGGGGCACGGCATAATCCATCAGGCTCCCGGTTTGCAGTTGGCCGTCCGCGGTGACCAACCGTTCCATC
>JAUXPG010000344.1 GCA_030683915.1 Gemmobacter sp. | reverse complement strand
CCTCGGTGCCGACGGTTAGGCCGATATAGGCCAGCACCGACATGCCGAACATCATCCCGACCAAAGCCTGCGGCGAAAAGGCGATGTTCGCCTTTTGCGCCTTGGCGGCAAGGATCGAATAGAGCGGAATGCCCCGCGATTTCAGATGCTGGCTCATCTCCTTGCGAAGCTGTTCCAGCACCTGTTCGCGGTTGCCGGCCTTTTCCAGCAGGGCAAGCCGGCGGTTCACCTTGCGGTCCAGGCTGATCGATTTGCCAAAGACCGTCAGGTAAATGCCTTCCACCAGCAAAAAGACCCCAAGGGCCACCAGCCCATAGATGATCGGCGCGGTCGAGAATTCCATGTCGGTTCCTTACGGCAGCGGTTCGTAGATCGAGGCGGGCAGGTCATAGCCCCATTGCTTGAAACGGTCGGAATAGGCCGACCGCACGCCGGTCGCGTTGAAACGGCCGATGATCTTGCCGTCCGGCGCCAGCCCGAGGCGTTCGTAGCGAAAGATTTCCTGCATCGAGATCACTTCGCCTTCCATCCCGGTGATCTCGGTGATCGAGGTCATGCGGCGCGACCCGTCCTGCAAGCGGCTGGCCTGCACGATCAGGTTGACGGCGCTGGCGATCTGCGCGCGCATCGCCTTCAGCGGCATCTCGATCCCCGACATCGCCACCATGTTTTCCAACCGGCTGACGGCATCGCGGGCGTTGTTGGCGTGGATCGTGGTCATCGATCCGTCGTGGCCGGTATTCATGGCCTGCAACATGTCGATCACTTCTTCGCCGCGCGTTTCACCGACGATGATCCGGTCCGGCCGCATCCGCAGCGCGTTGCGCAAGCAGTCGCGCTGCGTCACCGCCCCTTTGCCTTCCACGTTGGCCGGGCGGCTTTCCATCCGTCCGACATGGACCTGCTGCAGCTGAAGTTCCGCCGTATCCTCGATGGTCAGGATGCGCTCGTGGTTGTCGATGAACGATGACAGCGCGTTCAGCGTGGTGGTTTTCCCCGACCCGGTGCCGCCTGACACGATCACGTTCAGCCGCGTTGCCACTGCCGCCTGCAAATAGGCTGCCATCTCCTCGGTGAAGGCCCCGAAGCGCACGAGGTCATCGACCTTCAGCTTGTCCTTCTTGAATTTCCGGATCGACACCAGCGATCCGTCCACCGCCACCGGCGGCACCATGGCGTTGAAACGGCTGCCATCTGCCAGACGGGCGTCAACATAGGGGTTCGATTCGTCCACCCGGCGGCCCACCGCCGACACGATCTTGTCGATGATCCGCAGCAGGTGCTTTTCATCCTTGAAGGTGATGTCGCTCAGCGTCAGCTTGCCTGCCCGTTCGACAAAAATCCGGTGCGGCCCGTTGATGAGAATGTCGTTGACCGTGTCATCCTTCAACAAGGGCTCGATGGGGCCAAGGCCCATCACCTCGTCATAAAGCTCCTGGAACAGTTGCCCGCGGTCTTCCTTGTTCAGGACCACCGACATTTCGCCCAAGGCCTCGGTCGCGATATCGGCGATCTCTGACCGCAGGTCGGCTTCGGCGGCGTGTTCGATGGCCGACAGGTTCAGGCTTTCCAGCAGCCGCTTGTGCAGTTCGACCTTCAATTCGCCCAAGCGGTCCTTGCGCTTTTTCTCCTTGTCCTGCGCGACGGCCTGCGCGGGTGCCACGGCCAGTTGCGGCGACGGCCGCAGACTTGCCAGCGACGCGCGCTGTGGCACGGTGGACGGCGGGGCGACCGCCGCTTCGGCGGGCGCAGTCGGGGCGGCGCGGTCGGCGCCGGATTTCTTGTAGCGCGAGAACATCGTGACGCTCCTTACCTGCGGGCGGATTCCACGGCCTTGTTCAGGTCGTGGATCTGCTTGGCCAGCTTCTGGATTTCCTTGCGCAACGGGTTCTTGCCGGCGGTTTCCGCCAAGGGCAGCCCGTGGTCGTTGCTTTGGGTCACTTGCTTGCTGCCGTCGGGCAACATGACTTCGATCTCGATCGACAGGCTTTCGGCCAGCCGCTTGGCGCGGCTCTTGCCTGACAGGTCGGTGAAGCCGGGGGCGCGGTTCAGCGCAAAGCGCAGCTTTTCATGCGGCAGGTTCTCGGCCTTCAACGCGCGCACCAGCCGCAGCGCGTTCTGGGCGCTGCGCATGTCCAGTTCCAGCAGCGCGAAATACACATGCGCCTGCCCCAGCACCGTTTCCGTCCACTGCACGATGGTCTTGGGCATGTCGACGATCACATAATCAAAGTTCGCCCGCGCCATCCCGAGCAGCCGCGCCACATCGTCGGGTGCGACGAAATCCAGTGGCAGCATGTCGGCAGGCGAGGTGAAGACATGCAGCCGGTCATTGAACGTCAGCATCGACTGCACGAAGGCGTCACTGTCCACCGCGCTGGTGTCGGACAGGATTTCGAACACCTGATCCCGGCGCGGCAGGTCAAGACAGGTCGCGACCGACCCATATTGGAAATCCAGATCGATCAGGCAGACCCGCGGCGCATCGGTCTTGGACAGCGTCGCCAGTTCCCACGCCAGATTGACGGCAAAGGTCGTGGCGCCCACGCCGCCCGCCAGCCCCTGGACCGGCAGGATCACCCCGTCGCGGTCCCCCTTGGGTTTGAAGGCGGGGTGGGCAACGCCCAGCTCAACCGGATCGGGCACCGCCATCGCGGCAGGCGGCGGTGCCGGGCGGCGCATGCGTTCAATGGCGTCATGCAGCGCGCCTTCGGGCAGCGGGTAGGGCACAAAATCTTCCGCACCCAGCCGCAACAGATGGTGCAAGCCCGCGGGGCTGATCTGGTCGGCCACAAGGATCACCTTGATGCCCTTGTCATGCGCGCCCTTCACCACGGCGGCAATCTGGCCCAGCGACGATTCGTCGTCGCCGTCCACCGCGATGGCGACGAACTCCAGCGCCGCCGCCTCGGGTTGGTCGAAGAACGCGATGGCATCGGCAAAGGACAGGTCACCCCAGCTTTCGCCCAGCTCTGCCTCCATGTCCTCGATCAGCAGGTCAAAGTTCTGCACATCCCGCGATACCGTGCAGGCCACGATGGGCGCCGGTTCCGGGTGAAGTTGGGCCACGCTTGCCATTGCCTCGTTCCTCGTTTCTGCCGGCAGCACGCGGCATCGCGGGTGTCGCCCCGATGCCTTGTCCGCCGCTCGCGACTCGGGGTCGCGTGCTGCTCTGAATTGCCTTCAAGATCGTTGGCAATGGTGGCGAGAATTGGGCTAAAAAATCGTAATTGTTCGGTCTTTTACATGCAAAACGGCGCAGGACTTGGGGTCCTGCGCCGATTGTGGCACCACAGGGAACTTCGACGCGCGGTCAGTCGCCGGTTTTGCTGACCTGCGTTCTGACAAGTTTGTTGTCGGGGTGCAGGCGCTCGGCACTTTGCACATATTCGCGGAACACCACCTCGGCATACTTGCCGTTCATCACCGTGGGGTGGCGTTTGACGAACCCGCTCACCTCGGTCACCGTGCGGCGGTTCTGGCGTTCTTCGCTGGTGGTCTGGATGATCGGGCGGGTCTTGCCGTAGCTGACCATTGCCTCCAGCCGCGACGGGCTGACGCCCTGCGTGCCAAGGAACGCGACCACCGCCTGCGCCCGCCGCAAGCCAAGCGCGCGGTTGTAGGCATCGGAGCCCACAAGGTCGGTATGCCCGAACACCCGGAACCGCACTTCGGGGAACTGGCGGATCCAGTGGGCCTGACGGCGCAGGATGTCCTGGGCACCGGCATCCAGCACCGCCGAGTTGAAGGCAAAGTTCACCGTGTCCGGCACTTCGCGGGCAAACCGCCCGCCCAGCTCCAGCACATAGTTCTTCATGCCAGCCTGGATCATGGTGTTGTTCATCGTGGAGTCGCCAAAATTGGCGGTATCCAGTTCCGACCCGATCTGCTGATCCGAACAGGCGGCCAGCGCCAGCAGCGCCACCCCGGCGACCGCGATGCGAAGCGAGTTTGCCATGCCCGTCACTCCATCACATAGCCATAGGGGGCGGTGAAATCCTGCCGCGCCACTTCGCCTGCTGCACCCTTCTGCGCCTTGCCACCCGACCCGGTGACCTTGCCGAACAGGAAGAAATCCTTTTCGCTCGGCAACTTGACCCGATCTGTCGGCAAGGCCAGCGCCTCGCCCCGCGTCGGGCTGACCAGATGCGGCGTCACGATGATCACCAATTCCGACTGCGCGCGGTTGTAATCGGCGGACCGGAAGAGCGCGCCCAGCACCGGGATGTCGCCCAGCCACGGCACCTGTCCCTTGAGGTTGCGGAAGTCATCCTGCAACAGCCCGGCGATGGCGAAACTCTCGCCGTCGCGCATTTCGACCGTGGTCGATGTCTCGCGGCGCTTGAACCCGTTGATCGAGATGCCCGAGGTCTGCACCGCCACCGAGGTGTCGATCGAACTGACGGCGGCGTTGATCGTCAGGTTGATCACATCCCCTTCGACCACCACGGGGGTAAAGTTCAGCTCCACGCCGAAGGGTTTGTAGGTGACCGACACGCCGTTGTCGTCGCGGACCGGGATGGGATATTCGCCGCCGGCAAGGAACTTGGCCTCCTGCCCGGACAGGGCGGTCAGGTTCGGTTCGGCCAGCGTCCGCACGACCCCCTTGGATTCCAGCGCCTCGAGCAGCACCGCGAATTGCATCGACCCGGCGGAAAACCCAAGGCCAAGCGCGCCCGCACTTTCCGAGTTGATCGGGAACGACCCGCTGCCGAACACGTTGCCCACCGCGCCCGAGCCGGTGAAATTGCCCGTGCCGCTGACCACCCCGGTGTTGCCGCCAAAGATCGACCCGCGCGCCGCCAGCGAGGCCGACAGCGATTTCGACACCGAGCGCTGCATTTCGGCGAACCGCACCTTCAGCATCACCTGCTGCGTGCCGCCCACGCTCATCAGGTTCGACACCCGGCCCGGCGCATAGCGCGAGGCCAGATCCAGCGCGCGGTCCAGCTTGCCGATGGAGGACACCGTGCCCGACATCACGATGCCGTCGTTGGCGGTCCGCACCTCGATCTTTTCGTTGGGCAGGATCTGGCGCAGCCGTTCCTTGAATTCCGCGATGTCGGGGGTGACATGCACCTCGACGTTGGAAATCAGCCGCCCGTCGGCCGACAGCAGCGTCAGTGTGGTGCGTCCGGGCGTCTTGCCCAGCACATAGATCGACCTGTCCGAAAGCGTTGAAATGTCGGCGATGCCGGGGTTGGCAATCGACAGTTCTGCAAACGGCGTGTCGCTTTCGACCACGACGGCCCGGTTCATCGGCACCTGCAAGGCCGACGCCGCCTCGCCGCGCATCACGCGAATGCTTTCGGCCTGGGCCGCTGGGGCCATGGCCATGGCCAGCGCAACGCCCATGAGGCCCGCCCGGCTGATGGTCCTGATATCCATGTGACCTGCCTCTCCGATCACGACTGCCCGCCGGGTCTGCGCCCGGTTGGCGGGTCTAAAACGCCCGCATTGCGATGCACTCTGCCCCAGTTATCCCTTTATTGCAAGAATCTTGACTTTTGGGTTTCCGTGCCTGTCCTGTCCTTGGTCAACCAAAGCCTTTCGGACACAAGGGCTTGCGTCAAACGGCCGATGGACCACCAGAGCCGCGCGCAGATGTTCGGGCCTTGTTGCGGAAATGCCGCAACAAATGCAAGCGGATGGCCGAGGCGAGGCCCATCTGCGGGGGGCGCGCCGCATCGATCTCGGCGGCCAGTGCGGCGACCGGTCGGCCTTCGGCCTGCGCCACCTCGCGCAGCGCCTCCCAGAACTCGTCCTCCAGCGATACACTGGTGCGGTGGCCGTGCAGGGTAAGGGAATGCTTCGCGGGGCGGTCGGGCATCGTGTGATCCGGGCTGGTTCCGGCCCAGCATGAAGACGCGGCGCCCGGCCTGCAAGCGCTGCATGCCGCGCAGGGGCGGGGCTGCCCTTTCCGGTCACACCCACGACATCTGTGGACGGGATGCCGAGCGCGCCCCTGATCCATTCGACGCGCTGCTGTGCCGCCTGTGTGATCGTCAAATCACGCTGGGCGAGTCGTCCTGATCTGAACTTTTCGGCGCGGGGATCGAAAGCGGGAACAGCAGGTCGATGAAACGCTCTGCGGTTGGCTGGGGTTCATGGTTGGCAAGTCCCGGGCGCTCGTTCGCTTCGATAAAGACGTAATCGGGCTGCTCGGGGGATTTTACGATCAGGTCTATGCCGGTGACCGGGATGCCGATGGCGCGGGCGGCGCGGACGGCAGCTTCGATCAACTGGGGGTGGGTCTGATCGGTGACATCGTGGATCGTGCCGCCCGTGTGAAGATTGGCAGCCTTGCGCACGACAAGCTCCTCCCCCTCCGCGAGGATGTCCTCAAGCCCGTGACCGCTTTCCGCAAGGCAGGCTTCGGTCTCGGCATCGACGGGAATGGTGCTTTCGCCCCCGGTGGCGGCGCTGCGGCGCCGGCTCTGGGCTTCGATCAGGTCGTGGATGGTGGCGCGGCCATTGCCCACGACGCGGGGGGGGCGGCGCAGCGCGGCAGCCACCACGCGGTAGTCAATCACCACAAGGCGCAGATCCTCGCCTTCGCGGAACTCCTCGATCACGACATCGGCGCAGTGGGTGCGGGCCCGTGCGACTGCCTCCTCGACCTGTTCGGGGGTCGAAAGGCCGACGGAAACTCCGCGGCCCTGTTCGCCGCGTGCTGGCTTGACCACGACCTTGCCGAATTCGGCCAGCATTGCGCGGATCGCGTCGGGGTCGCTCTCGGTGATCTGGTGCGGCACGCGGACGCCTGCGGCCTCGACGACCCGGCGGGTAACGCGCTTGTCGTCGCAGATCGACATGGCGACGGCCGAGGTGAACTCCGACAGCGACTCGCGGCAGACGACGGTGCGACCGCCATAGGTGAGTTTGAAAAAGCCGCCCTCGGCGTCAATGATCTCGGCGTGGATACCCCGACGGCAGGCTTCCTCGACGATAAGGCGCCCATAGGGGTTCAGGGTCGCCCCGGGGTTGGTCCCGGCATAAAGTTTCTGGTTGATGCGGTTTTTGCATTTGACCGAGAACACCGGGACGCGGACGAAGCCCAGTTTGTCGTAAAGCGCACTCGCCCCGGCGTTATCCTGCATCACCGTCAGATCAAGATAGGCGCGCCCGAGGGCGTGGAAGCGGTCGGCCAGTGCGCGCACAAGATATTCGCCAACCTTGGCATGCGGGGCTGAGGGGGCAACCGCAAGGCTCCAGAGCGAGGCGCCGCGCGTCGGGTCCCCGAAAGCCGCGACATGATCCACGCCCATCACCGCACCGAGGATGTCGCCACTGTCGCCATCTTCGGCCACAAGCAGGGTCACGGCGTCATCGACGCTATGGAAATCGGCCGGCAGCGGGACCATGGACCAGGCGGAATAAACGATATTGGCGCCCCGCACATCGGCCGCATCCTTCGCGGCGCGAATGCGAAAGGGCAGACCGTCGGCGGAAAGCGGCGTGTGGTCCGTAAGGTCGAGCCGGTGGCAATGAGACGGGTCCAGAAACAACGACTGCGGCGCAGCGGCAAGCACCACCTGCGGTTCACCCACATATATGGCGATGTCGCGCTGGCCGTCTTGTTCCGACCGCAACATCGAGACGAGCGTCGCCGTGTCCCGAAAGGTGTGCGCAAAGATCAATCGGCCCCAGCCGCAATCCACAAAGGCGTTCTCTTTTTCGCTGCAGACCGATGTGTCGGTGTCCTGCTGCATCCTGCCACCGCGTTCGGGCACTGCACGTCTCCTCTGCCATTCTACCGTCATGCGTCGGCTTTCTGGTCCCATCCGCTCGCATGTGCGGCTGCAGGTTTTGGCAACGGAAGAGGCGCCGCTTTGTTCCCCGCAGGCACCGCAATGGAACCAATGCACGGGATGGCCGGTTAGGCCGGGGCGGCAGGTATTCCGGCTGCAAGACCTGAAAGGAACCCCCTATTCATGTGCGGCATTTGCGGCGAGATCTTCTTTGCCGGCGGTAAATCATCGGAGCGCCGCCTGCAGACCATGACAGACACGATGGCACGACGCGGCCCCGACGGGTCGGGGATCTTTCTGCGCGGCCCGGTTGGTTTCGGGCATCGTCGCCTGATGGTGATTGACCCCACCGAGGCCGGGGCCCAGCCCTTCGTGGACGAGGAGCTTGGTCTGTCACTCGTCTTCAACGGCTGCATCTACAACTACCCGGAACTGCGGCAGCAATTGCAGGGTCTGGGCCACAGGCTCCGGTCGACGTCGGATACCGAGGTCATCCTCCGGGCTTGGTCGCAATGGGGGCCCGACACGGTCGAGCGGCTGATCGGCATGTTCGCCTTTGCGGTGCATGACTGGAAAAGCGGGGCGGTGACCTTGGTGCGCGACCGGTTCGGCATCAAGCCGCTCTATTATGCCGAAGTGCCGGGCGGGGTGCGCTTCGCCTCGACCCTTCGGGCGCTGCTTGCGGGGGGCGAGGTGGACCGCAGCATCGACCGGGTCGCCCTGCATCATTACATGAGCTGGCACGCCGTGGTTCCTGCGCCGCGCACCATTCTGGCGGGCGTGCGCAAACTGCCCGCGGCGACGATCCGCACCTATCAGCCGGATGGTCGTCACAGCGACCATGTCTACTGGCGGGCGAGTTTCACCCGTTCTGCCGAGGATGAGGCGCGTCCGATGGAGGAATGGCGCGACATGGTGCTCGAGGCGCTGCGGGTCGCTGTGCGGCGGCGGATGGTTTCTGACGTGCCAGTGGGGGTGCTGCTGTCGGGCGGTGTGGACAGTTCGCTGATCGTCGGCCTTCTGGCCGAGGAGGGGCAGCGCAATCTTGCGACCTATTCCATCGGCTTCGAGGCGGCGAAAGGCGAGAAGGGCGATGAATTCATCTACTCCGACCTGATCGCCAAGCGCTACGGCACCGATCATCACAAGATCTTCATCCCGAGCGAGGAGATGCGGCAGAACCTTCCGGCCTGTATCGGCGCGATGTCGGAACCGATGGTGTCCTATGACAACATCGGGTTCTATCTTCTGTCCCGCGAGGTCTCGAAGACGATCAAGGTGGTGCAGTCCGGCCAAGGCGCGGACGAGGTCTTTGGCGGGTATGATTGGTATCCCCCGCTTGCCGGATCGAGAGTGTCCGACCTTCTGTGTATCGG
>JAUXPG010000239.1 GCA_030683915.1 Gemmobacter sp. | reverse complement strand
CATCTCGGTCACCGCCAACGTCGCGCCGAAGCTTTGCGCCGAGTTTCAGGCCGCCACGCTGCGCGGCGACTATGCCACCGCGCTGGCCTATCAGGACCGGTTGATGCCGCTGCACGAGGCGATCTTTCTGGAACCCGGTCTGGTCGGGGCAAAGTATGCGCTGTCGGTGCTGGGGCTGTGTGCGCCCGATGTGCGGTTGCCGCTGGTCGGCCTGACCGATGGCACCAAAGAGCGGATCAAGGCCGCCATGCGCCACGCCGGGCTGATCTGACCCGCGCAGGGCGGGGGACGGAATGGAAAGGGGCGCCCCACAGGGCGCCCCTTTCGTCTGTGCAGGCCGGTGTCAGAAGCGGAAATTGACGCCCAGCTTGACCTTGTCGGCCCGGACCCGCGCATCGCCAAAGGCCACTTCGCGGCCGAAATCGCTGCGGTTGTATTCCACATAACCGCTCCAGCGGTCGGTGAACTTGCGTTCCACGCCCAGACCGATCGTGTAGCCGGTCAGGTCGACGTTGGTGCCGCCGGCGTTGCCGTCAGCCCAGGTGTAGCCCGCCATGACGTAGGGCAGCCACGCGCCCGTGGCGTAACCGGCGCGGCCGAACACGGTCGCCGCCTTGCCAACCGACGATGCCGCACCGGCAGCATCGCTGCCGCGCAGACGGCCGAAATCGTACTCGGCGCCCAGACCGACAACCGTGGCGCCCATCTGCCAGTCATAGCCGCCGCGCAGTGCGCCGCTGGCCCCGCTGGGATCGTCGAGGAACCCGGAGATCGGGTTCTTGCCCCAGTTCAGGTTGCCACCGACGTATCCGCCGTGCCATTCCCCGGTCTGGAGATGCATCACCTGCGCCATCGGTGCCAGGGTCGGTTCAGCCGCGACGACAACAGGGCCGCCCGCGTGGACGGCCGCGCCGGATGCCGTCAGGACGGCAACGGACAGAAGGTATTTTTTCATCTTTTTCACCTGTATGTGGCGCTTCCATCGAAGCATTCATCAGCAGCTCTCGTGCCATCCGCCCGACCGCATAGGTCGGACGTCGTGTGCCGTAGCCGCTTCCGGCACGACTACAAAACTCTGCCGGACGCACAAGGTTCCCAAAAATCAGGAAAACTTGATTAGGAATTTCAGGCGGATACCAGCTTGCCCTGCGGCCCCGGAGCGGCGGGACTTCGCCTGCCCGTTCACGCGCCGTTCACAGTCGCGTCAGGCGGACGGGTCCACCGGGGGCGAAAACGGGTCCGACGGATAACCGACCCCGACGAGGTAAAGCCCCTGTGGCGGGCAGACCGGGCCGCAGGCGGCGCGGTCGCGCGCGCCCAGCGCCATCTTTACCTGTTCCGGCGCCCAAGCGCCAGCACCCACCCTTTCCAGCGTGCCGACGATGGAGCGGACCTGATTGTGCAGAAAGCTTCGGGCGCGCAGGAAAAACCGCACCTCGGTTCCCGCCGGGACGGGGTGTTCGGTTATCGAAATCTCGTCCAGCGTCTTCACCGGGCTTTTCGCCTGACAGAGCGCGGCGCGGAAGGTGGTGAAATCGTGCTGGCCGATCAGGTGGGCCGCCCCCTCACGCATCGCGGTCAGGTCCAGCCGGTGCGGCACCTGCCAGACCAGCCCGCGGTCATGGGTCGCCGGCGCCCGGCGGCAGAGCAGCCGGAACAGATAGCGCCGTTCAAGCGCGGAGAACCGGGCGTGGAAATCATCGGCCACAACGGCCACGGCCAGCACCGACACCGGGTGCGGGCGCAAATGCGCGTTGATCGCCCCCATCAGGCGCAGGGGGTCCCATGCCCGCGTCAGGTCGGCATGCGCGACCTGCCCGGTGGCATGCACGCCCGCATCGGTGCGCCCCGCTGCGGCGACCAGCGGCCCCGACGGATCAAGGCGGGCCAGCGCGGATTCCAGCACGCCCTGCACCGACACCAGCGCCCCCGCCTGCCGCTGCCAGCCCGCGAACGGGCCGCCGTGGTATTCCACCAGAAAGGCGTAGCGCGGCATTGCGGCGCTACAGCACCGAGGCGATGGCGCGCGCCAGCACCGGCACAGAGTCGGCGTTCAGCCCGGCAATGTTGATCCGGCTGTCGCCCACCATATAGATCGCGTGGTCGGCCCGCAGCCGCGCCACTTGGTCCGGCGTCAGGCCCAGCCGCGAGAACATGCCGCGATGCTGCGCCACGAAATCGAACCTGTCGGAATTGGTCAGCTGCCGCAGTTCCGCCGCCAGCTGCGCGCGCAGGCCCAGCATCGACAGCCGCACCTCCTCCAACTCGGCCTGCCAGTCGGCGCGCAGGGCCGGGGTATCGAGCACGGTCTGCACCAGCCGGGCGCCATGGTCGGGCGGGAAGGAATAGTTCAGCCGGTTCAGCATGGCGAGATTGGCCTGCACGATGGCCCGGTCGGTGCCTTCAGGCGCCACGGCCAGCAGGATGCCGACACGGTCGCGGTAAACACCGAAGTTCTTGGAGCACGACGCCGCGACCAGCAGTTCGGGCATCCGGCGCGCCAGCAGACGGGTGCCATAGGCGTCGGCCTCGAGCCCGTCGCCAAAGCCCTGATAGGCGATGTCGACCAGCACGGTGGCACCCGACGCGGCCAGCACATCGGCCACGCGGTTCCACTCGGCATCGGTCAGGTTGGCGCCGGTGGGGTTGTGGCAGCAACCATGCAGCAAGACGACATCCCCTGCCGCGACGCGGCCAAGGTCGGCCAGCATCCCGTCCGCATCCACGCCGCCCGTCGCCTCGTCGAAATAGCGGTAGGTGGCGACATCCAGTCCGAGATCCCGGCAGATGGCGGGGTGGTTGGGCCATGTGGGGTCCGACATCCAGACCTTCGCGCCCGGCGCGGTCTTGGCGATGAGGTCAAAGGCGATCCGCAAGGCGCCGGTGCCGCCGGGGGCCGCCGCCGCCGCCACCCGCGCGGCCGGCACGGCATCGCCCAGCACGAGCGCGGCCATCGCGGCGTGAAAGGCGGTGTCGCCCGCAAGCGCCACATAGGTCTTGGAGGTCTCCGCCTGCCACACCGCCTGACCGGCGGCGCGGACGGCGCGCATCACGGGCGTGTGGCCGGTGGCATCCTTGTAGACACCAACGCCAAGGTCGATCTTGTCCGTCCGCGGATCGGCGCGGTACAGCGCCATCAACTGGATGATCTTGTCTTCCGGCTGCGGTTTCAGGCGGTCCAGCATGGTTTATCCCCTTTCCACCGGCAGGTCGTCATACATGCCCCATTCGGCCCAAGACCCGTCATAAAGCGCATGGTTGCGGTGGCCGATGCGCTCCAGCCCAAGGCTGAGGATCGCCGCCGTCACCCCTGACCCGCACGAGGTGATGACCGGCTTCGACAGGTCGACCCCGGCCCCTTCAAAGGCGGCGCGCAAGGCGTCGGGCGCCTTCATGGTGCCGTCGGGGTTCAGCATCTGCTGCCACGGCAGGTTGCGTGCGCCGGGGATGTGGCCCATCCGCAAGCCGGGGCGCGGCTCGGGCTCGTCGCCGGCGAAGCGGCCGGGGGGGCGGGCATCGACAATGGAATGGCTGCCCAGCTTTGACGCCTGCGCCACCTGCGTCACATCCTTGACCAGCCCGGCCTGCCGCTGCACCGTGATGTGACGGTCCCGCAGCATCGGGGGCATGTCCTCGACCGGGCGGCCTTCGGCCTGCCACTTGGCAAAGCCGCCATCCAGCACGGCGACATCGGTCTTGCCCATCAGGCGAAAGGTCCACCACACACGCGGCGCGGAAAACAGGCCCATGCCGTCATAGACAACCACCTGATGCCCGTCGCCGATGCCCATCGCGCGCATGCGGCTGACGAACTTTTCCACCGGCGGGGCCATGTGGGGCAGCGGGCTGCGGGTATCGGAAATCTCGTCGATGTCAAAGAAGCGCGCGCCGGGGACGTGGCCGGCGTCATACTCGGCCTTGCCGTTGCGCCCCATCGCCGGCAGATACCACGACGCATCGATCACCCGCAGGTCGGGGTCTTTCAGATGGGCCTCCAGCCAAGCGGTGGATACCAGCGTTTTCGGGTCGTCAGTCGCCATGGCGGGCCCTTTCCTGCATCTCATCCTGACTTAGCCGCGACCGAGGGACAGGGCAAGCGGCGGGGCACCGGCGCGGATGGACATTCCGCCGCCTGTGCGCTTCACTCCCGCGCATCGAGGGAGAACGACCATGCAGAACACATCGGAAATCCCGGACCTTGTGGCGCGGCATCAGGACGACCTTATCGGCCTGTCCGACCGGGTCTGGGGCATGCCGGAAACGCTTTATACCGAGTACAGGTCCTGCGACGAACACACCGCCATGCTGCGCGCCAAGGGGTTCCGGGTGACGGAGAACGTGGCGGGCCTTCCGACGGCAGTGATGGGCGAGGCGGGGTCGGGTGGCCCGGTGATCGCCATTCTGGGCGAATACGATGCGCTGCCGGGGCTGAGCCAGGAGGCGGGACTGGATTACAAGCAAGAGGTGGAACCGGGCGGCCACGGGCATGGCTGCGGCCACAACCTGCTGGGGTCGGCGGCGCTGCTGGCGGCGACGGCGGTCAAGGACTGGCTGGAGGCGACGGGCACGCCGGGGCGCGTGCGCTATTACGGCTGCCCGGCCGAAGAAGGCGGCGCGGCGAAAACCTTCATGGTGCGCGATGGCGCGTTCGATGACGTGGACGCCGCGATCACCTGGCACCCGAGCTGTTTTACCCGGGTGGATGACCCGCTGGCGCTGGCCAATACCCGGATGGATTTTCACTTTTCAGGCCGCGCGGCCCATGCGGCGGCCTCCCCCCACCTTGGGCGGTCGGCGCTGGACGCGGTGGAATTGATGTCGGTGGGCGTGAACTATCTGCGCGAACACATGGTGCAGGACGCGCGCATTCACTACGCCTATCTCGACCCCGGCGGCAAGGCGCCCAACGTGGTGCAATCGGCGGCCTCGGTGCGCTATTCGATCCGCGCCCTGAAGCTGTCGGACATGCTCGCGCTGGTGGAGCGGGTGAAGAAGGTGGCCGAAGGGGCCGCGCTGATGACCGAGACGCGGGTCGAGGCACGCGTGTTCACTGCGGTGTCGAACCATCTGGAAAACCTGACGATGGACCGTGCGATGCAGGCAGCGCTGGACGAACTGGGCGGCGTGCCGTTCGATGACGACGACCGCGCCTATGCGGCCCGGATTCAGGCGACACTGTCGGAGCAGGACATCGGCAGCGAATGGTCGATGATCGCCCGCGACCCGGAGGATGGCGTCGTGCTGTGCGACTGGGTGGTGCCGATGCGGCCGGGGGGCGAGGTGCTGATCGGGTCCACCGATGTGGGCGACGTGACGTGGAAGGTGCCCACAACCGAGGTTCTGGTCGCCACCTGCGCCATCGGCACGCCGTTCCATAGCTGGCAACTGACGGCGCAGGGCAAGTCGGGCATGGCGCACAAGGGCATGGTCCACGCGGCCAAGGCGATGGGCCGCACCGCGCAGATGCTGCTGGCCGATGCCGCCCTGCTGGCCGAGGCGAAGGCCGAACACGCCCGGCGACTGGCCAAGACCCCCTATATCTGCCCGCTGCCTGCCGACCTCAAGGCGCCGATACAGCCCCGGCCATGACAGGGGCGGCCGGCGGCGGGGGCATCGAGCCCCCTTCGCCGGCGCTGGCGCGGAAGTCGGCACCGCCAGCGCCCGGCTCTGGCCCCGCGCGATGGTGGACGCCGCGGATGCCTCCGGCGGGGATATTTGGATCGAAGCGAAACGGCGCCCCTTCGCTCTGACAAAAAATATCCCGGGGTGAGCCGCGGCACGCGGCGAGGGGCAGAGCCCCTTTCCTCTCCCTGAGATCAGACAGCCCCCGGTCAGGGCGCTGCGAGCACCGCCGCACATTGGCGGGGCAGGTCGGCCATGGTGTAGTCGCGCGGGCCGCGTTCGCGCGGGGCCGGGTCCTTTTTCTTTTTCGGGTCGGCCTTGGGCGGGTTGAGGTAATCGGTCACCCACCACATCAGCGTGTCGTCGCAACCGTTGCCGCCTTTGGAGAGTTCCGCCACGGTGGGCGTCTGGGTCTGGCATCCGTCGGACCCTGCCGGGCATTTCAGGCGCACATGGAAATGGGCGTCATGGCCATAGATCGGGCGGATTTTCTGCAGCCACCGTGTATCGGCGCGGGTCGCGGTCTTGCACATC
This sequence comes from Gemmobacter sp., assembly GCA_030683915.1. GTDB lineage: Bacteria > Pseudomonadota > Alphaproteobacteria > Rhodobacterales > Rhodobacteraceae > Wagnerdoeblera. Next base: position 1,818 of record JAUXPG010000239.1, on the reverse strand, counting down.
TCGATCTTGACGGCGGCGGCGACGAAGATCCGGTCCACCCGGTCGTCCAGCGCAGCCGCCCGCATGATGGCGTGGTGCGAGGCGGTCCATGCCGGGGTGACGCCGCGCTGGTCTGCGGTGCGGACGATGGCGGAGCTGATCTGTTCGCGCTCGGCCCGGCTGAGGGTCAGCCGCATCGCGGGCAGCATCCAGATGTCGGCATCCAGCCCGATCTGGTGGCTGGAATGCCCCGAGGTCATCGGGCCGCCGCGCGGTTGGCTGATGTCGCCCACGTAAAGGCCGCGCCAACCGATGCGCGTTGCCTCGACCGAGAGGTCCTGCAGGAACCGGATCATCTCGGGGTGGCCCCAGTTGCGGTTGCGGCTGAGGCGCATGGCCTGCCAAGTCGGGCCGGTCTCGGGCAGTTGCACAAGCCCTGCCGCGCAGCCCTTGGCATAGGCGCCGATTGCGGCGGGTGCCTGTCGGCTGGCGGCCTTGTGGGCGCCGAACAGCTGGTTTGCCTTGGGTTCCGCCAGCGCCGCTGTGGGCGCCAGAAGGGCCGCGATCAGGAGGAATGTTCGGACCATGCGCGCGCGTCTCCGTCAGGTTTGACGAAGACTAGCAGCACAAGTCCGACAAGGAAAAGCACGATCAGGGGAACGATGCCCAGCTGTTGGGACCCGGTGATATGCGTGGTCACCCCGATCGACAGCGGCGCCATCCACGACATCGCCTTGCCCGACAGGGCGTAAAGCCCGAAGGATTCGGTCATCTTGGCAGGATCGGACTGGCGCACCATCATGGTCCGGCTGGCCGATTGCAGCACGCCGCCGCCGGCGCCGATCAGGCAGCCGAGCACATAGAAGGCGATGTCGGGCAAGGCGCTGTCGGGTCCGACGGGCATGCCGAACACCTCGGTCCGGCTGACATAAACGATGCCGAGGCAGACCAGTGCCAGCACAACGACCGACACCAGGATCACCGGCTTTGGCCCGAACCGGCTGTCGGCCCGCCCCCCGATCCAGGCGAACACCGCCCCGGTGATCGCCGCCAGAATGCCGAACACGCCGACATCGGTCACGGCCCAGCCGAGCACGCCCGCGGCATAGATGCCGCCGAACGTATACATCCCGTTCAGCGCGTCGCGGTAGAACATGGACGAGCCGAGATAGGCAAACAGGCTGCGGTTGCGCGGCAGGGCGCGGAGGGTGGCCATGGTTTCAGGGAACGCGCCACGCACCGCGGCGATGATGCCGATTCCGGGGCGGCGCGGTTCGCGCACCCACAAAAAGAACGGCACCATGAACACCGCGAACCAGATGGCGGTGAACGGCCCCACCGCCCGCGTTCCTTCGCGGGCCGCCGCGTCCAGCCCGAACAGCGGCGCGATGCCGATCAGCGTGGTGCCGCGGGCACCTTCGGCCAGCAGCGTCAGCATGAGAATCAGCGCCAGCACCCCGCCCGCATAGCCAAAGGCCCAGCCGGACCCGGAAATCTTGCCCAACTCCTCGGGTGGGGCGAGATCGGGCATCATGGCGTTGGTGAAGGTGGTGGCGAATTCCATGCCGATCAGGCCGACACAGAACGAAAACATCACCCACCAGACGTTGAAGGCATCGGGCGCCGACCACCACAGCCCCCAAGCCCCCACCACGTACATGAGGGAGAACAGCCAGATGAACGCCATGCGCCGACCGGCCTTGTCGGCCACCGCCCCGAGCAGCGGTGAGGCAAGCGCGATCAGAAAGCCAGCCGCGCCGATGCCATACCCCCAGATCGTCTGGGCCGCGGTCCCGTCACCGACCACGGACACGACATAGGGACCAAAGATGAAGGTGA
>JAUXPG010000059.1 GCA_030683915.1 Gemmobacter sp. | reverse complement strand
GTTCCTGCGAAAAGCCATGATGCCCCTGCGCGACCTGAAAGGCGCGGGTATCGAGCGCCTCGATCTGGCGCAGGAACACACTGCTGCCTTCGCCCGGCAGATCACGCCGATACCCCGGCACCGACAGGTTCGACAGGTTCTGGGCCGTGATGCGCTGGGTGTCGACAAGGTTGGTCAGCGCATTGCCAACGGTGTGGATCAGGCGGTCCATCCTGTCGCGCCCCCTCAGTTCGACAGGTTCATGATGGTCTTCATCAGCGACGACGATGTTTCCAGCGCCTTGGCCGACGCCTGATAATTGCGCTGCGCGGTGATCAGGTCGACAAGCTCCAGCGTCAGGTCCACGTTCGATCCCTCGAGGCCGCCCGAATTGACCTTGCCAAAGCCGGGCGACTGCGCGGTGCCGACAACGGGCGCGCCCGAGGCGGGCGTCGCCAGAAAACTGGTGTCGCCGGTCTGGCGAAGGCCATCGGGGTTGGTGAAGCTGGCCAGCATCAGCGTGCCATGCGCCACCGGGTCGCCGGTGCCGTAGTTGGCCCAGATCGTGCCGTTCGCATCGACATTGAGCGCGGTCATCGCCGACGGTGTCCTGCCGTCAGCCCAGACCGACTGCACGCGAAAGCCCGCGCCCTGCACGCGGGTGCCGGTCAGGTCCAGCGCCAACCGGCCCCCATCGGGCGCAGAGAACGACAGCGGCATGGCGGTGGTGAGTTCACCCGCGCTGTCGAACGACACATCGGCGCTGGCACTGTCCAGCACGCGGCCCTGCACCGCCAGATGCGCCCGCCAGACCGTGCTGCCGTCCGCACCCGTCGGCAAGGCCTGACGCGAGAAGTAGACCTGCGCCTCTTGCGGCGCGCCATCGTTGCCGACCAGAGACACCGGCGTGCGCACTGCCCAGCTTGACGGATCGGCGGGATCGAACGGCGCGGCTGGCGGCACCGCAGCCTGCCCCCCGATCTGGTCGCTGCTGGCGGGCAAGGCCACGTTAAGGCTGATCTGCTCGGTGCGCTGGCTGACCCCCATCGCAAAGGGAACACGGATGGGCCCCGCCGCGGCCGCCGTCTGGCCAAGCGCGGCGCCCGTCATGCTGGTGGGCCAGCCCAAGGCCGCACGGCCAAGGCTGTTGACAACGACGCCCTCTGCGCTCAGCCCGAAATCGCCGGTGCGGGTAAATAGCGTGGTGCCGGTCTGGCCGGTCGCGCTGTCATAGGGGGCGACGGCAAAGAACCCCGGCCCTTGGACCGACAAGTCCAGCGGGCGCCCCGAAGCCATGACGGAGGCCTCGGAAAAATCCTGCTGGATCGCGCGGGTCCGCACGCCTGTGCCGACCGCCAGATCGGCGACAGACCAGGGCGAGGTGCTGAACAGATCGGAAAACAGCACTCGGCTGGACTTGAACCCCGCCGTGCCGGTATTGGCGATGTTGTTCGATGTCGTGTCGATCTGTTTCTGTGCGGCTTGGATGCCGCTCAGGGCAGTTGTCAGGGCCATTGGTCTGTCCTCGGATCAGCGGATTGACTGGATTTCAAGCGCAGAGATCAGGCCAAAGCCTTCGACCTCCAGCAGGGCTTCGGTGCCCGTGGTGCCCGGCATGCCACCGACCACGCGGGCAAAGGTTGACGCCATCGGCGCCTCGACGCCCCGCGCCGTGGCCGCGCTGACCGACACCGACACCCGCCGCGCCGTGCCGACCGGATCGGCCCATGCAAATTCAACCTCGCCCGGCGCGGTCGGGCCAAGGATCTGGTTGTGCAGGATGGCGCCAGTATCGGCGTCCGCATAGGTGACGACGACCGAGGACGCGGCGGTATCAAGCGTGAACCGCCCCGCCACCGTGCCTGCCGCATCCGGGCGGGCCTGCGGGCTGGCGACCAGAACCTGTCGCCCGATCAGCGCCGCCACCGTCGCCATGCCTTGCGGCGTGCCAGCGCCGTTCGCCATGGACTTCAGCGTCTCGTTCATCTGGTTGATGCCGCTTACGGTGGAAAACTGCGCCATCTGACCGATGAATTCGCTGTTTTGCAGCGGGTTCAGCGGGTCTTGGTTGCGCAGTTGCGTGGTCAGAAGTTGCAGGAAACTGTCTTGACCAAGGGCGCCCCGCGGACCCGCCGGGGCGGTGCGGCTGGTCAGGGCCGAAGGGCTGGTAACGCTGTCAACAAGGGTCATGTCAAGCCTGCCTGATGATCATGGGGGCGACGGTCACTGACCCATCTTCAAGGTTCGTGCCATCAGGCTGCGCAGCGTGCCGAGGCTTTCGAGAATGTCCTGATACTGGCGGCTGGCCTCGACCATTTCGATCATCTCCTCGTCGTTGTTGACCGAGGACATGTAGACAAAACCGTCGTCGTCGGCCTGCGGGCTGTCGGGGCGGAAGATCCGCGCGGGCTCGCGCTCCAACGTCACGATCTTGTCGACACGGGGGGCGGCCAGCACGCCTTCGCCCATCGCCGCGCCAAGGTCGGTGGCGAACACCGGACGCAGCGGGCGATAGGCAGCATCGGCGGTGCCCGCGATGCTGCCGGAATTGGCGATGTTGCTGGCAGTGGTGTTCAGGCGCTGCATCTGCGCCGACAGCGCGCGCGCGCCCACATCAAATACGGTGCGGATGTCGGTCATGCCCTATTCCCCCTTGATCGCAGACATCAGGCCCGCGATGCGGCGGTTCAGGAATTCCAGACTGGATTGGTAACGCAGCGTATTTTCGGCAAAGGCCATCTGCTCCACGCCCATATCGACGGTGTTGCCGTCCAGCGACGACGAAACCGGAACCCGGTAGCCGGGCACCGGCCCGCCGCCGCCAAAGGTCTGGCCGCTGCCGCCGTGTCGGGCCGCATCGCGCAGCGCTTGGGCAAAGTCGAAATCCCGCGCCAGATAGCCCGGTGTCGCGGCGTTGGCGATGTTGACTTGCAGCACGGCGTTGCGCCGTTCGCGCAGCATCAGCGCGTCCGCGTGCAACCCCAGCCCCTCCCTCAATTCGATGCTCATTGCGGTGTCCTCACATTTCCGACGGTGCGGCCGTTGTGAAAGGGTTGATGCAAGCGCAATGCCAGACCCCTCGATGGAGCGATGCCATGACCGCGAAAAAAACCGACAGGCCCGCCGCCAAGGGTGCCGGACCCGGCAAACCGGCCGCTCTGATCGCGCCCGAAGACCGGAGCGCGGCCGTGCAACTGCTGGCCAAAGGATTTGCAGGCGCGGCGGGGGGGCGGCGGTTGGCCAATGTGGCCTTGCGGGTCGCGCTGATCCGGGCGTGGGTTCCGGCGCCGCCGCCTGTCGCGTTGCCGCCGGTGGTCACCATGGTTCCGCCGCCACCGCCGCCGCGCCCAACGGGCAAGGTCAAGCTGATGGCGCTGACCGACGTGGCAAGCCTGCTGTCGTCGGTTGACGAACCACCCGCACCAGCGCCGCCCCCTGCGGCGCCAAAACCCATGGTCATCGATTTTTCGATGTTCGGTGATGACGACCCTGTTCCACCCCCCGCACCGGAGGAGGCCGCCCCGCCGGGGGCCGCAACCCCGATGCCTGCGCCGTCGGGCCGGGCGCCCAAAAAACCGGCGCCCCCCTCAAATGAAGCCAGGAAAGGCCGTTCACGCAGCAAGACCCCTCGTGCGGAGTAGGCAGATGCTGCAGACCGAACCCACCCCCCCTGTCAGCACCGCGTCGGCGGCTGTCATGCTGGTGCGCGACCTGTGCGCGATGGCGCGCGTGCTGACCGATGCCAAGCGGCAATCGCTGATCCTGTTCGGGGATGGCGCCGAAGCCATGAGTGCCGCACTTGCCGCCACGGGGCTTGATTGTCAGGCTGGCGCGCCGAAGGGCATTCCGGTTGCCGCAGCGGGGCCTGTTGTTCTGCCCATGCAGCCGGACCAGCCGTCGGACCTTGTGTCGATTGCCGTACCGCTGTCTGATCGGGGGCAGATGTTGGGAAGCCTCGAGCTGCATTGCGCCCGGCCCGAATCCCTGTCGCGCCGCAACGGTGCGGTGCTCTGTGCGTTGGCCGACCGGATTGCGAAAACCCTGGCCGATGCCGCCCCGTCGGGCAATGCGCCACTGCGTCAGATGCTTGCGCTGATCGCGGCCTTGGCTGACCATGACAACAACGCCCCATCGCGGCTGCTGACCGGCCTGTTGCGGCTGGCCGCAGGCGAACCCCTGAGCATGGACGAAGTCAGCGCGCTGCATATTGCCGGATTGGGCCAAAAGACCGGCGACCGCATGAGCCTGACGGCCGAAGGTCTGGCGGTGTTGGCCCGTTCAGGGGTGCAGCCGCACCCGGCCGCCGACGGGGCGCATGTCGTCGCCATTGGCGACGCGCCGCGCCGCCCGTCGCTGGCACACGCCACCCCGCCGGTCTGGACCCCGTTTGCGCGTCTGACCATCGGGTCGGATGATTTCGACATTGCCGAAGCGTCGGATTATGACCCCATCGTGTTCCGTCTGGCCGGTGCGACGGGCGAATGGACCGAACTGCGCCACAGTCTTGTGGATGGCTGGACCGAGATCGCCGCCGAAGTCTTGTCGGCCACGCAGGACGTGACATCGGAATTCGTCAAGATGCACATGATCCGGCGCCGTGACCTTCCGCTGGACGAGGTGGCCGAGATCTACGAACTCGGCCCGCTGTGCTGGATGCTGCGCGAAACCGAAACGGGCTATGAAACCCGCATCCGGGGCGAACAGTGGCAACCGCTGCGCCACCCGCCCGCGCCAGCCGAGCGGGCCGAGCCGAGCCGCGACCGCAGCCATGCCATCCGCGCGCTATTGCAGCTGTGGCCGGACCTGCCGGCGCGCATAGACCATGATGTGCGGTCGTGGGTTCACCGGATGGTCGCCGGGGCCAAGGTGGCGCCCGCCACGTCACGGTCGGCGGCCTGACGGCGACGCCGGGCGCGTCGGCCTAGGCCGACGCATCCTGCAGACGCGCCATGCTGTCGCGCAGCCGTCCGACGGCAGCCTTCTTGATCTGCGACACCCGGCCGGTGGTGACCCCCATCACCTCGGCCACCTCGTAAACGTTCAGTTCCTCGACGTAATAAAGCTGCAAGACCAGTTGTTCGCGCTGCGGCAGGTCTGCCACTGCGCGGGCCAGCAGCTTGCGCAGGTCGCGCTGCACCAGCCGTTCCTCGGCGGAATCGGACTGGTCGCGGAACGCCAGCAGATGGTCGGCATAGATTTCATCCAGCGAGGCGGGCTGCCCTGCGGTCATCTCCGCACGGTGCGCCGCAATGTCGGCCACCGGCACCTGCAAGGCGGCGGCAAGTTCAGGGTCGGTGGGCTGACGGTGCAGTTTCTGCTCCAGGTCCCGCGTGGCATCTTCAATCTTGCGGATCTGGCGCAGCGTGGTGCGGCAGATGTTCGACACGCTTCGCAGATGGTCCACGATGGCGCCGCGCACGCGGATCGCGGCATATGACGGGAATTTGACACCTGGC
>JAUXPG010000403.1 GCA_030683915.1 Gemmobacter sp. | reverse complement strand
ATGGAGGAGTTGTGCCTGCCGCGGCGCACGCTGAACGAGAAGATGGCAAAATACGGCCTCCAGCGGCAGGACTACGTCTGACAGACGCGGGCACCACGGCAGGGCGGCGTCAGACAAACGCCGCCAGCCACCCGTCATGGCTGGCAAAGTCCTCGGGGGCGATCCCCTGAAACACGATCTCGCGGCCATAAAGCCGCAGCACCGTATCGCCGCCCTCCGCGACCATCTGTCCGCGCAGCGTCTCGGCAGTCCAGAGGTCGGGCGCGAATTCGATCAAGAGCGCGTCACCGCCGGGGCCAAAGGTGAAATCGCTGATCACCATGCGGTCAGGCCCCGCGCCGCCGACATGGGTGAACACGAACAGGTCCGCCCCCGCCCCGCCGGTCAGCGTGTCGTTCCCGGTGCCACCGAACAGAAGGTCGGCACCGTCCCCCCCTGACAGCAGATCGTCGCCGTCATGGCCGAACAGCCGGTCGTCGCCGCCGTCGCCCGACAGCGTGTCCGCGCCGTCACCGCCAAAGATCAGGTCTGCCGCCGCACCGCCGCGGATCAGGTCGTCCCCGCTCCCGCCGTCCAGCGTATCGCGCCCTGCGCCGCCCGCCAGCGTATCCGCCCCGTCACCGCCGAAGATCAGGTCATCGCCTGTGCCACCAAACAGCCGGTCACGGCCTGCGTCGCCCCAAAGGCTGTCATCGCCCGACTGGCCGCGCAGCACGTCATTGCCGCTGTTGCCCTCCAGCTGGTCGTGGCCGTCGCCCCCCGCCAGCACATCGCCCGCGCTGCCGCCCGTCAGCCAGTCATCCCCTGCGCCGCCCTCCAGCGTGTCGCGGCCTTGCCCGCCGCGCAGCCGGTCGGCCCCGTCGCCCCCGTCCATCCGGTCATCGCCCGCACCGCCCAGCAAGGTGTCGTCGCCTCCGCCCCCTGACAGTGTATCGCCAAGGACCGACCCCCAGACCACATTCGCTGCGGCGCTGCCTTGCACCACGGCACCCTGCACCAGACCCGGCGCATCGCGCAGATCCAGACTTTCGGGCAGGGTGAAGATGACGTCGATCTTGATCAGGTTCGTTGCAAGAAAAACGTAGGAGGTCAGAAAGCCGGACACGAAACTTGCCGTCACGAACACGCTGGCATCCTTGACGCCACCGCCCAATGTCAGGGTCCGGCCCGCGTTGGCCTCCTGCACCAACATCCCTGCCGTCAGCGCGCCTTGGGTGTACTGAGCATGCGGAACCGTGAACAGAAAATTGGCCAGACTCCGGCCCAGTGTAAGCTCCAGCGTGCCGAACCGCGTGGCATAGGCGCCAAGACCCACGTGGTTGGTCGTCACATCCCCGACGATCCGCACCTGAGAGACGCCAGCGATGTCCCCCTGCATGTAGCGCACTGTAAACCCTTCGTCCGGCACCGCCCCGTCCGAGGGATAGTCGATCTGCAACGGGGTCAGGACAACCGGAGCGGCCGCGGTCAACTGACGGTCGGGGCTGAACACCGCGTCCCCCGACCCAAGGACATGGGTAAAGTCGCCGCCATCCAACCCACGGGCATTCCCGATGCGCAACACTTCGACGCTGCGCGCCTCGACCTCACGCGCGAAACCCGCCACCGCGAAGAACTGGTCGGTGAAAAAGGCCGGATCGCCACGGCGATAGCTGTCCCCAACCGTCAGGTTCAGCAGCACCGTATCCGTGCCCTCGCCGCCGTACAGGATCGCGGAATCGGCGGCGAACCGCAGGTCGAACATATCGTTGCCATCGCCCCCATAGGCCAGATCCTGCAGCCCCACCACCAGCCAGTCGTCCCCGTTCCCGCCATAGATCATGTCCGGCGCCATGTCGTCGAGGAACAGCCGGGCAATGTCGAACACCCCGGTCGCGGCAATGTCGTCCAGCGGCATGACCGCGTTGCTGCCAAGGATGGTGTCATTGCCCGCGCCGCCGTCCAGCCTGTCAAATCCGGCCGCGCCGCCCAGAATCAGGTCATCGCCCCCCTCGCCGAACAGCGCGCTGGTAATCCCGCCATGAACGGGCAGGACGGCCAGCAGGTCATTGCCCGGCCCCCCGGACAACTCCGGCGCCCCATCTGAACCCCGCAACGTGAATGCCTGTATGCTCATGTCCGAAACCATCCTTTCACGAACCTGCTGCTGCCCTGCCCACCGGGCCGGACCCACCCGAACCGCTGTTGTCAATACCTACATCCGGTTGACGCCTTTTTAGCCATAGGCACCCGCGCCGGGCAAGCCTGCGCCACCGCGCCCCGCGCCTCGGGGCGATTTGCCATTGTCATTGGCCCGCCTTTGCCGCTAGGGTCGCCGGATGCGGGGGCTTTCCCCGCCGTAGCATTCTCTGCGCAGCATCCTTGGGCCATCGGTCCGGCGGGCACCGCGCAGCCGGAATGGCCGCAAGGCCGCAAATTGCCTGCCAGACCGCAAGGCCGGGCGGGACATCACAACCGGGTTGCCGCAAGGCCCCATGAGAGAACCGCGATGGAGCGTGACGGATCGGTGCAGAGGATGACGGGGCGGCCCAGTGCCGCACCGCCCGCGCACCCCGCCCGGCGCATCGCCCGAACAAGCCGCCCGTCCCCCATCGCGCCGTTGTCCGGGTCATCCCCGGCCCCGACGCGCTGTCGCGGGCGCAATGGACCCAAATGGCCAAGAAAATGCTTATCGATGCCACCCACCCGGAAGAAACCCGGGTCGTGGTGGTGGATGGAAACAAGGTCGAGGAATTCGATTTTGAAACCCTCAACAAACGGCAGCTTGCCGGCAACATCTACCTTGCCAAGGTAACGCGCGTCGAACCCTCGCTTCAGGCGGCCTTCGTGGACTATGGCGGAAATCGCCATGGCTTCTTGGCCTTTGCGGAAATCCATCCGGATTATTACCAGATCCCGATGGCCGACCGCAAAGCGCTGATGGAGGAAGAGCGCGCGATGCAGCGTGCCGCCGCGGACGAGGAGAACGGCGTGCGCCGTCAGCCCCGGCCGCGCCCCCAGCCCGCCCGCGCCGAAACCGCGCGCAGCACCGACGAAGTGGCGACCGCCGACATCACGTCGATGGATGTTGTCGATCTGGGCGAAGAAACCGGCGCCGATGCGCTGTTTGACGATGCCGCCAAGGACCGGGCCGAAACCGCCGCCGCCCGCACGGCCGACGACAGCGCCGATACCGGCGAAGTCCCGGAGACCGTCGAAGAGCCCTACCGCGCGATGGATCACGCCGCCGACAACGACGACGAGATCGAATCCATCGCCGAAGAGGATCTGGCCGAGGAAATCCCCGAACCCCGCCGCCCGCGCCACAAGAAATACAAGATTCAGGAAGTCATCAAGGTCCGGCAGATCATGCTGGTCCAGGTGGTCAAGGAAGAACGCGGCAACAAGGGCGCGGCGCTGACAACCTATCTGTCGCTTGCCGGGCGCTACTGCGTCCTGATGCCCAACACCGCCCGTGGCGGCGGCATCAGCCGCAAGATCACCAACGCGGTCGACCGCAAGAAACTCAAGGAAATCGCGGGCGAAATCATCGTCCCCGATGGCGCGGGCCTGATCATCCGCACGGCGGGCGCCAAGCGCACCAAGCCGGAAATCAAGCGCGATTACGAATACCTTTGCCGGCTCTGGGAACAGATCCGCGACCTGACGTTCAAATCGCACGCCCCCGCGCCGATCTACGAGGAAGGCAACCTCATCAAGCGCACGATCCGCGACCTTTACAGCCGCGAGATCGACGAGGTGCTGGTCGAAGGCGCCGAAGGCTACCGCACCGCGCGCGACTTCATGCGCATGATCATGCCCAGCCAGGCGCATGCCGTGCAGCACTACACCGACAGCCAGCCGCTGTTTGCCCGCTTCCAGGTCGAAAGCTACCTTGCCGGCATGTTCAACCCGGTGGTGCAGCTGAAATCCGGCGGCTACATCGTCATCGGCATCACCGAGGCGCTGGTCGCCATCGACGTGAACTCGGGCCGCGCCACCAAGGAAGGCTCGATCGAGGACACCGCCCTCAAGACCAACCTTGAAGCCTGTGACGAGGTTGCCCGCCAGTTGCGCCTGCGCGACCTTGCCGGCCTGATCGTCATCGACTTCATCGACATGGAAGAGCGCAAGAACAACGCCGCCGTCGAGAAGCGCCTGAAAGACAAGCTGAAAACCGACCGCGCCCGCATTCAGGTCGGCCGCATCTCGGGCTTTGGCCTGATGGAGATGTCGCGCCAGCGTCTGCGCCCCGGCATGCTGGAATCCACCACCCAGCCTTGCCCGCATTGCCACGGCACCGGCCTGATCCGCAGCGACGACAGCCTTGCGCTGGCCATCCTGCGCGCGCTGGAAGAAGAGGGCACGCGCAAGCGGTCGAAAGAGGTGCTGCTCAAGGCGCCGGTCGGCATCGTCAACTACCTGTTCAACCACAAGCGCGAACACGTCGCCCAGATCGAACTGCGCTACGGCATGTCGATCCGGATGGAGGCCGACCCCACCTTGGTCAGCCCCGATTACGTGATCGAAAAGTTCAAGACCGCAACCCGCGTGGTTGTGCCCGTCTCGCCGGTGGTGTCACTCGACACCTCGTCGATGCCGGATCTGGACGAGGATGAAGCCTTCGAAGCCGAAGAGGCCGAGGCGACCGAGGACGAGGAAGTGCCCGAAGCGGCGCCCGAAGCCGCCGAGCCCGCCGAAGTCGCGGCCAGCGAACCCGCCGAAGCCAAGGACGGCGACGGCAACGGCAACGGCCGCAAAAAGCGCCGCCGTCGGCGTCGTCGGCGCGGCACGGGCAAGGATGGCGCCAATGGCGGCACCGAGGCCAGCGGCGCGGACGAGGACGAGGACGACGGCGAAGACGGCGACGAGGCCGATGACGCCGTGGCCGAAGGCGCGGTCGTCGCCGATGCGGCCCCCGCCCCCGCCGTGGAGGTGACCGAAGCTCCGGCCCCGGTCGAACCCGCCGCCACCGCACCCGCCGCCGCCGAAGCGGCACCGGCCAAACCGGCCCGGACCCGGACGCGCAAGAAGCCCGCCGCCGCCGAGGCCGCCCCTGCGGAACCCGTCGTCGCCGCCGAACCGGCCCCCGAGGCCGAACCTGCGGCCAAACCGGCGCGCAAGCGGGCAGGGGCCACCTCGGGCCGCACCCGCAAGCCGAAGGCAACCGAAGCCGAGGTGCCCGTCGCCGAAGCGGCGGTGCCCGAAGCCTCGGCCGCCCCGGCGCCTGACCTGACCCCGGCCTCCGATCCGGCCCCGGTGGCCGCCGCACCTGCGGCCGATTGGCCCCAAGCCGATGCCCCGGTGGTCGAAACCGCGACCGCCGAGCCCGAAGCCGAAGGCAAGCCGCGCCGCAAGGGCTGGTGGTCGCTGGGTCGCTGACATCCCGTGTCCGGGCGGTATTGACCAACGTCAATGTGACCGCCCGGCGCGTGACGCACACTCGGCCCCGTGCCACAACCGGCGCGGGGCCGTTTTCATGCGGGGACAAGAATGCTGGGTCTGGATCTGATCGACGCAGGGCTGTTGCCCGCGCTGATGGTGGCGGTGGTCGCGGGGCTGCTGTCCTTTCTGTCGCCCTGCGTGTTGCCGATCGTGCCGCCGTATCTTGCCTATATGGGCGGCGTTTCGGTGGCCGACATGAAGGGCGCGGTCCGGCGCGGCCCGGTCGTCCTTGCGGCGGTGTTCTTCGTGCTGGGGCTCAGCACGGTCTTCCTGATCCTCGGGGTCGCGGCCAGCGCGCTCGGGCGGGCTCTGCTCGCGTGGCAGGACTGGTTCGTGACCATCGCCGGCCTTGTCATCATGGTCTTTGGCGCGCATTTCGTCGGCGTGTTCCGCCTGTCGTTCCTGGACCGCGAAGCCCGGCTCGAGGCGGGCGACCAAGGCGGATCGGCGTTCGGCGCCTATGTGCTGGGCCTTGCCTTCGCCTTCGGCTGGACCCCGTGCCTTGGCCCCATCCTTGGCGCGATCCTGTCGATGGCCGCAACCGAGGCCGAGGTGACGCGCGGCGCCGTGCTGCTGGCGGCCTATGCCGTGGGTCTGGGCATACCCTTCCTGCTGGTGGCCGCGTTCTTTCCGGCAATGGCCGGTCCGATGGCGTGGATGAAACGCCACATGGGCCGGATCGAGCGGATTTCCGGCCTCCTGCTCTGGACGGTGGGTCTGATGATGGCCACGGGCCAGTTCGCCGCATTCTCCTTCTGGCTGCTGGAAACTTTCCCCATTCTGGCCACGCTTGGGTGATAACCGGGCAGGGCCCCGGACCGCGCGGCGGGCGGGTGGGCGGGGGTGGTGGCAATGTCGGTGCAAGATCAGGGCAGGGTGGCGCGGCGGGTGGTGTTCTACATCCCCGGTTTCGATCCCTTCCCGCCCCGCCGCTACCGCGAACTCTATCGCAAGGAAGGCGCTGCACAGGCCGCGCTGTCGGGCTATAGGCTGACACTTGCGCCGTCTGACAAGGGCGCGGCCTTCGGTTGGCAGGTCAAGGCGGAGATCGAAGGCGAAACCGTGGAGACGCGGTTCGAGGTGCTGGTCTGGGATGATCTCGTGCGCGCCTCGATGCCCGACAGCATTGCCGCCACCTATGCCCAGATGCTGCGCACCATCGCGGTCTATGTCGGGTCCGGTGCGGTCTGGCCGCTGGTGCGCCTGCGCCAGGGCCCGGTGATCGCGGGGTTCTACCCGGTGGTGATGCTGATCCTGCAGGCGCTGGTGGCGGCATTGGCGGTCTGGGCGGTGGCGGCGCTGGCCGCGACCGTGCTGCCGGTCTGGGCTGCGCTGCTGCCCGGCCTCGGCGCAGGCTGGCTCGTGCTGCGCGGCTGGAAGCGGATCGACGGGCGGCTGTTCGCGCATTACCTCATGCACGATCTTGCCTATTGCGCCCAAGGGCGCGGGGCCTACCCGGCCTCGCTGGAAACCCGCATCGCTGGCTTCGTCGCCCGCCTGCGTGCCGCACTTGGCGAGGGGGTGGACGAGGTGCTGGTCGTCGGCCATTCCTCGGGGGCGACGCTTGGGGTCTCGGTGCTGGCCGACCTTTTGCGCGCGGGCCTGCCACCCGGGGGGCCGCACCTGTCGTTTCTCAGCCTCGGGCATTCGGTGCCGATGGCGTCGTTCCTGCCCGAAGCGGGGCGTTTGCGCGCCGATCTGGCATGGATGGCGGCGCAGGACCGGGTGCCGTGGGTCGATGTCTCGGCCCCCGGTGACGGCTGCTGCTATGCGCTGTGCGATCCGGTGGCGGTAACCGGCGTCGCACCACCCGGCGCGCGCTGGCCGCTGGTGCTGTCGGCGGCATTTTCCCAGACCCTGTCGCCCGAACGGCAGGCGGCGCTGCGGCGGCGGTATTTCCGGCTGCATTTCCAGTATCTCTGCGCCTTCGATGCCTTGCCCGACCGGCCCGATGCCTATGACTACATCCGCATCACCGCCGGTCCCCGCACGCTCTGGTCCCGCATGGGCCGCCGCGCGCCATCGCCCGGCCGCATCACCCGGCCGGTGTCGCGCTATCGGGACATGGCGCCATGACCCCGCCCAAACCCGAGGCCCGCCCCGACCGCGTGTCGCTCTGGCGCCACCTGCGGCTCTTTCGCCAGGACATCCTGTCGGCCCAGCCCGCCCGGCTCTACCGCGCCTGGATGGCCGAGTTCCGCACACCGTTCTTCCGCAGCTACCTGTGCAACGACCCCGCCCTCGTGCGCCGCGTCCTGACCGACCGGCCCGACGACTTTCCCAAATCCGACCGCATCGGCGAAGGTCTGCGCCCGCTCTTGGGCCACTCGGTGTTCCTGACCAACGGCGAGGTCTGGAAACGCCAGCGCCGCATCATCGACCCCGCCTTCGAAGGCGGCCGCCTGCGCGACACCTTTCCCGCCATGCTGGCCGCCGGGCAGGCCGCCGCCGCCCGCCTTGCCCCCGGCGTGGTGGAAATCGAGGCGCAGACCAGCCATGCCGCCGCCGACGTGATCTTCCGCGCGCTGTTTTCCATCCCCATCGAACACGATCTTGCCGCCCGCGTGTTCGACCAGTTCCGCAGCTACCAGCGCACCCAACCGCTGCTGAACCTTGCGGCCTTCGTGCCTTTGCCACGCTGGATGCCCCGCCTGCACCGCCGCCGCACCCTTGCCACCGCCCGCACCATCCGCGACCTGATCGGCCGGCTGACCGCCGCCCGCGCCGCCGACATCGCCGCCGGCACCGCGCCCGACGACCTTGCCACCAAGATCATGACGACCGCCGACCCCGAAACCGGCGCCCGCTTTGACACGGACGAGATGATCGACCAGGTGGCGATCTTCTTTCTGGCCGGGCACGAAACCAGCGCTTCGGCGCTTGCCTGGGCGCTTTACCTGCTGGCCACGCATCCGCAGGCCCAGGCCCGCGTCGCCGCCGAGGCCG
>JAUXPG010000350.1 GCA_030683915.1 Gemmobacter sp. | reverse complement strand
TTCGCCCACCGGCACCGCCGCCATCACCGACGCGGCCACCATCCGCGCCACCGATGCCGCCGGCATCCACGCCAACGTCAAGCTCGTCAGCTCCTCCGTCACCACCAACACAGGCGGCGCAGACATCCTGCGCGCCACGCTCAATGCCACGTCGGACCGGCCCTTCGCCTTTCTCAGTTCGGACGGGGTGCAAACCCTCGACTTTGGCCAGGTGGTGCGGATTGCCAACGATTTCTCGGGGGATGCCGATCCGGGGGCGTCCTACCGCTACATGGGGCCGGACCAGGCGGCGATTGACCTCAACACGGCGGATTACGGTGATGCCGGCTACTGGCATGCCCTGTCGCAGGCGAAATACATCCCGACCCTCAATGTGACCGGGTCCAATTCCGTCGCGATGGGCGGGCTGGTCGTGCGCAACGACGTGCGCTCCACCGCCCACGCGGCCATCGAGACGGCCGTGCTGACGGCGGCCTCGGTCGCGGTTGATGCGCGGGGCGCAAGCACCGTGACCGCCCGCAACGACAGCGAAGTCACCTCGTCGGGCGGAAGTGCGCTGGGAACCGGCGTGTCGCTGGCGGTGAATGCCGTCATCGCGACCAACCTTGTGCTGGCGTCCGTGCTGGCCGAAATCAAGGGCGGCAGCGTGACCGCCACGGTTGGCGATCTGGCGGTCACCGCGACGAATGCCGCGACGATCCATGCGCGCAACCGTTCGAACGTGATCTCCGGCGATACCGGCGTGAACGCGACGCTGGCCTTCAACACGGTCGGCTATCAGGCGCAGAACATTCTTTTCAGCACCATCGACGCCCTTGTGGGAACCAGCATCGGTTTGGCCGAGCCGGCGTCGACGGTCGCGCGCATCAGCGGCACCACGCTGGACGTGGCCGGAAATCTGAAAGTTGCCGCCATCAACGACGCCGGCATCCGCGCGCTGATGACCAATTCCACCGAATCCGCCGCACAGGCGCTGGTGAATGCCAGCAGCCTTGCCGTCGGGGTGCTGCTCGTCAGCAACATGGTCAACATGGCCACGACGGCGGAGCTGGAATCCACGGCTGCCAAGACCGCCCTGGTCGGCGGCGCAGTCCGTGTCAGCGTGGACGAGACCGGCAAGATCGTGTCCGATACCCGGCTGTCCTCGACCGCGACGACGGTGAGCGATGCCGGTCTGGGGCTGGTGCTGGACATCATCGAGCGGGAGAAGGGGCTGGATTTCACCGACCGTTCGGGCACCCGCCTTGTGCGGACCGGCGATCTGGTGCGGCTTGACGACGTGGACCATTCCTCGGTCGATATGGTCGATGAGCTTGTGGCTGGTGCACGGGTGCGGCTGAAGTTCGACACCTCCGGATCGCGGGCCGGGGATGTATTTGAATATTTCGGGCCGTCCCGGACGGATGTGGACCTTGAGTTCGAGGATTATTCCTCGAGCGACTGGCGCCGGGTGCGGGGCATTCCGGGGCAACTCTATGTCTATGAGGGCCCGGACCAGACCTTTGACCTTGGGGCCGAGAATTTCCGCGACACGACGCGGTGGCGCCTGCCGACCGCGACGGTGATCACCAACATCTTCGAGGAGCTGGGGCTGGGCACGAATTTCACCTCTTCGAATGCCTCGGCGTTCGGCGGGCTGATCGTGCGCAACGACGTGGCGACAGCGGCCCTGGCGCGGATCGACGGCTATGGGCTGGTCGCAGGCGGGCCCGTGCGGGTCGAGGCGGCCAGCAGCGCCCGCATCCTTGCCAATGCGCAAAGTACGGTCAAGGCCGCAGGTGGCAGCCTGTTCGCGGGCGGGTCCGAGGTTGCCGTGAACGCGGTGATCGTCACCAATACCGTGCGATCCTCCAGCGTCGCCGAGGCGACGGATGGCAGCATCCGCTCCATCACCGGGGCCGTCTCGGTCCTGGCCGGCAATGCATCGTCGATTTTGGCCGATGTCGATTCCCTGGTCGAGTCCGGGGGCAATTCCGTCGGGATCACGCTGGCCTTCAACAGCGTCGGCTTTGCCCCGCTCAACCTGCTCGGGCTCGTGGCGAATGCGCTGGCGGGCAATGTCTTTGGCACCGAGGCCCCCGCCCTGACGCGGGCCGCCACGCAGAACCTGGCGCTGGAGGCGGGCACCTCGATCACCGTCGCGGCGGACAACGATGCCCTGATCCGCGCGCGCATCCTTGGCGCTGCGGTCACCACCTCGGTCGCGGCGACGAACGGGGCCGACAGTATCACCATCGGCGCAGTGATCGCGCTGAACCGCATCAGTTCCTCCGCCGCGGCGCGGATCGGCGCCACCACGGGGGCCGTGATTGCCGGAACCGGCATCACCGTGCGGTCGAACGAGCGTGCGCGCGTGCTGGCGGATGTGCAGACATCCTCGGTCGCGCTGGGGGTGGGCGTTTCGGGCGGGTCAAGCGCGGTGTCCATCGGCTTTACGATGGCGCGCAACTTTGTCCGTTCGGAAAACACGGCGGTCCTTGCCGCCGGCCAGAACATCACCGCCGGAACGCTGGCAAACCCCGGATCGGTCCTTGTTGCCGCGCAGCGTGTGGGCGGGGTCGAGGCGAGGGTGACGGCCTCTGCCGTTGCCATATCTGCATCGGTAACCGGGGCCGCCGTCAGCGTGGGCGGGGCAGGCGCCATCGCCATCAACACGCTTCTGGGCGGCATGACCGCCGAGATTGCGGACAGCACCGTCCTGCGGGCGGGCGATGTCACCGTGTCCGCCCTCGACCGGGCCACCATCACGGCGCAGACCCGCGCCATGGCGGCAAGCCTTGCGATCGGGCTGTCGGGGGGGGGAACGGCCGTCAGCGTCGGCGCCGCGATCGCCGTGAACGAGATCGGCTGGGACAAGCTGTCGCCCACGCCGGATTATCAGAGCACGGCCCTGCCTTCGACGGTCACGCTGACCGCCGGGCGCACGGTGCGGATCGCCGAAGGCCCGCTGGTCGGGCGCGTCTATGAATACCTTGGCCCGACCCAGACGACCGCCGATCTGGCGGTGCAGAACTATGAAGACCGCTCGCTCTGGCGGCGCGCGGACCGCACGGGTGCCACATCCGCCGTGCGGGCGCTGGTCACCGACAGTTCGCTGACGGCGACGGGCAGCGTGGCCGTCTCGGCGCTGTCGGTGTCACAGATCGCGTCGACGGTGGCTGCGCAGACCGTCGGAATCGGCGCTTCGGGCAAGGCGGGTGTCGGCGTCAACGTCGGTGCGGCGGCGGCCGTCAACGACATCGCCGTTGACGTAGAGGCCGCGGTTGCCGGGGTCGGGCGCAGCATCACGGCGGGCAGCCTGTCGGTGACGGCGGACAACCTTGCCTCGATCGACGCCCGCGCCTCGGCTGCCGCCATCGGGGCGGCCATCGGCGCCACATCGGGCACCTCGATCAGCGTGGGCCTTGGCCTGGCGCTGAACGAGGTCAAGGGCGATACGGCGGCCCGGATCGAAGGTTATGCCACCATCGGGCTGGGCGGAAACCTGACGGTCCGCGCAAAGACCGGCCAACCCCTTGCCCAGACCGTCACGCGGCCTGCGGCGGTTACCCTAGAGGCGCTGACCAGCGCAGGCGAGGAAAAGCTCGCGTCCCATACCCTTGCGGGCGGGGCCTTTGACGCGGCCAAGCTGAATGCGGCATCCACCCTGACGGTGAATGCACTGGTCGCGGCGGTGAACGGGGCGGTCGCGGGCGATGACATCCTGACCGCGGGCGCGACCCTTGTGGCAGACAGCGACGCGGGCCGCGACGGCTGGGCGCTGACCGGGGTGACAGCAGACGGGGTGCGGCGCACCTTCAGCCTGACCTTCACCGACGACGGCGATCTGGAGGTCATCACCCGCGACTGGGCCGACCTGCAGGCCGACCGGGCGGTGCTGCTGGCGCTGGCCGGGATCATCAACGACAGGTTCGGGCTGACCCAGGCCATCACGGCCGCCGACATCGACGCAGGCCGTGTGCGGCTGTCGCAGACCGGCGATGCCGCATCCTTCACGCTTGTCGACCACATGGCGCGGCAATTCACCCTGCGGATCGCGGGGGCCGATCTGGTGCTGGGCCGCCCGACGATTTCCGCCGTGGCCTCTGCTGCCGCGCTGGCGGTCGGGGCGGGCAAATCGGGAACCGCGATTGCCGGTGGCGGCGCCATTGCGCACAACATCGTCCGCACCAACACGCTTGCCCGCCTGTCGGATGCCACCGTGACGGTAACCGGCAACCACCAGGTGTCTGTCGCGGCGGAAAACCGCAGTTCCATCCTTGCGACGCTGCTGACCGCTTCGGTCGCGGCGGGCATCGGCAAGACCGGGGCCGGGGTGGCGCTGGGGGCGTCGGTCGCGCTGAACGAGTTGTCGGGGACAGCGGGCGCCAACACCGAGGTCCGGGCGGAAATCCTGCGCAGCGATCTGCGCGCCCCGGGTTCGGCGTTGGCCGTCTCTGCCATCAGCGACCGCGAGATCGGCGCGCTGGTTCTGGCAGGAAGCGTCGCGGTCGGGGTCGGCAAGGTGGGTCTGGCTGCCGCCGGGTCGGGGGCTGTGGCGCACAACCTGATCCGGACCACTACGGTGGCGCGGATTTCGGGGCAAGCCAGCTCGGGCAGCGGCGCGGCCATCGAGGTTGCGACGCTGGCGGTGAGCGCCCGCAACGACAGCCGGATCGACGCCTTCACCGGGGCGGCCTCGGTCGCCTTTGCGGCGGGTCAGACCGGCGTGGCGATTGCGATTGCGGCGTCGATCGCGCGCAACGAAATCGCAGGCGGCGTGAGTGCCGAGGTCGAAGGCGCCGGTCGCGGCCTGATCACCACCGCCACGACCCTGCCCTCCGGCAAGACAGCCGGGTTCGAAGTGGTCGCGCTGGATGCCGCGCGGATTACCGCGAATGTCTTTGCCGCCTCCATCGCGGCGGGCTTTGGCAAGGTCGGTGTGGCCATCGGCGGGGCTGGTGCCTTTGCCACCAACATGATCGGCAGCAGCGTGTCCGCGCTTGTCACCGACAGTGACGTGACAGCGGCCTCGGGCGACATCGAGGTGCGGGCGCGTGGCACGGGTGCGATCACCGCGCGCGTTCTGGCAGCCTCCGGCGCGGTGGCGGTGGGGCAGGCCGGTGTCGGCGCGGCCATCGGGGTGGCGGTCGCGCGCAACATCATCGGCTTCGGGTCGCGGAACCGGAGCGCGATCAACCCGGACTACAGCTCCGACAGCCCCTCGGCGCCGACCACCATCGCGGCGGGCAAGATCGTCTATCTGGCCACTGGCGGCCGGGCGGGAGAGGCCTATCGCTTTGTCGGCCAAAGCCCGCTGTCCAATGCCTCGGGCATCGATCTGCTGTCGCTCGATTACAGCAACGATGCCTTGTGGGAACGCGTGGACCTGGACCGCACCCTTGCCGGGATCACCGCCAAGGTCAGCGGGTCCGACCTTGGCGCCTCGGCGGGCAGCGTGGTGATCGCCGCCACATCCAGCCAGAAGATCGAGGCGGTTTCGGTCGCCGGGTCCGTCGCGGTTGCGGCCGGGCAGGTGGGGGTCGCGGCCGCCGGAAGCGGTGTCGGGCTTTCCAACCGCATTGCTGTGTCGCTGCTGGCCGACCTGCGGGGCGGCACCGTGGAGGCCCGCCGCCTTCAGGTCCTGGCTTCGGACGAAAGCACGATCCGGGCGGTTGCCGCCGCCGCGTCAGTTTCCGCCGCTTTCGGTTCTGTCGGGGTCGCGGCTTCCATCGGGGTTTCCATCGCCCGCAACACCGTAGCGAATGACGTGTTTGCGCGGGTGGCCGATGCCGACCTGCGGCTTTCCAACACCGATGGCTCCCTTGATGCCGTGACCGTGCGGGCGACGACCGGGACCCAGAGTGCCGGGTCCGCGCTTTCGGGGCTGACGGCGGGCGATCTGGACAATGCCGCCCGCACCACGATGGCAGTGTTCAAGAATGCGGCCATCGCCACCGGCACGGTGCTGGATCTGGTCTTGCTGCGCAACGAACTGGTCCGACAGGGCGCCGCCATCAGTGGAACGCTGGTGCAGATGCTGGCCGACAGCACCGGCAACGGCAAGGTCTGGGCGGTCGAGGAACGCGATTCCACCGGCAGGGCCATCCGCACATGGCGGGTCGAACAGGACACCAAGGGCGGCGAAGTCACCGCCACGGCCCTCGCGCGCCCCGATCTCTTGGCACTGCTTGAAGGCAAGCTGCAGGCGGCTGGGGCCAGCGGTGCCGTGCGTCTTGACGTGGTCGAATCCTCGGAACGCTGGACGGCGGTGGATGCGCAAGGCAGCGTCTGGAACCTGTTCCGCGCGGGCACCGGCATCGTGGCGCAAAAGGCCACCATCAGCGCGGTTTCCGCTGCCGCCGCCCTGTCGGTCGCGGCCGGGCAGGTCGGCATCGCGGTCGCCGGGGCCGGGGCATCGGCCATCAACGAGGTGTCCTCGTCCACCCGCGCCTTGCTGGACGCCTCCGAGGTCCGCCGGACCGCTGGCGGAACCGCCATCACCAACGGCAATGTCCGCGTCACTGCGGACTCGTATGCCCAGATCAATGCCGCCGTCCTTTCGGTGGCGCTGTCCGCCGCCGCCGGAAGCGTGGGTGTGGGGGTCGGGATCGGCGCGTCGACAGCGCAAAACCGCATCGGCGCCACGCCGGGCAGTGCCGCGACGGCGGGCCAGATCAGTGCCATCATCTCGGACAGCACCATCCGGCTCGACTCCGGGTCGGTGGTGGTTTCCGCCCAAGGCCTGCAGCGCATCAATGCGCTGGTGTTCGCCGGGGCAGGCGCCCTGGCCGCAGGGTCGGTGGGCGTGGCGCTTTCGGGATCGGGCGTCGGGGTTCTCAACGACATTTCCGTGGCGACACGGGCCGCCATCACCGGCGCGTCGGACATTGCGGCCCGCAACATCACGGTTGCGGCGCAGGACTGGTCCGAGATCAATTCCGCAGCGGGCGCCGTTGCCGTCAGCCTTGCGCTGGGGCAGGTCGGGGTCGCCGTGGCCATCGGCGCGACCGTGGCCGAAAACCGCATCGCCAGCACCACCACCGCCGAGATCGTGCGCGCATGCGCGGCAAGCCGTGGCAAGATCGAGGCGACCGGCACCCTGACCGTCAAGGCGACCGACCAGTCGCGGATCTTCTCGATCTCCACCGCCGCGTCGCTGTCGGCGGCGGCGGGGCAGGTCGGCGTGGCGCTGTCGGGCGCTGGCGCGTCGTCCTTGAACCGCATCTCCGGTGGGGCGGTGACGGCCGCTGCACGCATCGAGGGATATGATATCGGCATCGCGGGGGCCAAGCCGGCCTCGGTCACCGTGGCGGCAGAGTCGACAGGCGACATCCGTGCCATCGTCGCCGCCGTTTCCGCCGCCCTTGCGGTGGGTCAGGTCGGCGTGGGCGCCGCCATCGGTGTTGCGCTGGCCGAGAACGAGATCGGCTATCTGGCATCGGTTCCGACGACGACCTACACCACCCGCACCGCCGGGGTGACCCAGCTTGTCTACGGCAATTCGGTCCAGACCTATGACATCTATGGTCGCGAGGCCGGGGCATACCGCTACCTTGGCGACACGCCGCTGCGCGCCTCGGATTTCCCCGGCCAGACGGTGCTGCGCCTGGACCAGATCGATTACCGTGATACCCGGCTGTGGCAGCGCATCGACCTTTCGCGCACCGGCGCCACCATCGCCGCCACCATCCATGACAGCCGCATCAGTGCCGCAGGCCCGGTCGATGTGTCTGCAACCAGCCTGCAAACGATCGATTCCCGCGTTCTGAGCGGTGCTGCCGCCGTAGCGGGGGGCATGGTGGGGGTCGGCGTGGCCGGCGCGGGCGTCGGCGTCGCCAACAGGATCGCCACCAATGTGGTGGCGCGCATCTCGGGCCAGTCCGACATTTCGGCCAGCGGCATTTCGGTCAAGGCCCGCGACGACAGTGCGATCACCTCGGTGGCCGGGGCGGTGTCGCTGGCGGTGGGTGTGGGGGCCGTCGGCGCCGCCATATCGGTCGGGGCCGCGAAGGCCATCAACCTGGTGGACAACGACGTTCAGGCGCTGGTCGAAGACTCTCGCCTTGTGGCGGGGGGTGCTGCCGGGATCAAGGTGCAGGCCGTGTCAGGTGCCGTTGCGCCCGCGCATGTGCTGGGCGCGGGCCTGTCGGCGGCCGATCTTGATGACGCTGCCCGCACGGAGACGACGGGCAAGGGCGAGAACGAGCGCGCGGTGGCCCAGGATGTGGCCGCCGACCTTGTCATCCTGTCCACCTTGCGCGCACGGCTGGTCGCGGCGGGGGAATCCGTCAGCGATACGCTGCGCCTGAGCATCGTCGAGGCGGGCGCGGCCTGGGCGCTTGTGGACACCACGACCGGCGCTCAGTGGATCCTGCGCCTGAGCGGCAGCACCATCACGGCCTCGCGCGCCACCATTTCGGCAGTCAGCTTTGCGGCGGCGGTGTCGGTCGGTGGTGGTCTGGTCGGTGTCGGCCTTGCCGGGGCGGGCGCGGTGGCGATCAACGCCGTCAACACCACGACCGTCGCGGCCATGCGCGGCCACCATGCCACGGCAGGCGCATCTGTGGCGGCCGGACACCCGATCCTTGTCGAGGCGAACGCGCTGTCGCGGATCAATGCGTCGGTCATCACCACATCGCTTGCCGCCGGGGCCGGGGTGGTCGGTGTCGGCGTGGCGGTGGGCACGTCGGTTGCGCGCAACTACATCGGGCATGATGCCTCGGGCATCGCCATGGCGGACCGTGGCAGGACCATCGCCGAAGTGGTGAATGCCCGCATCGGCAGTTCTGCCGCGCCTGCGGGCCTGCTGAAGGTCACCGCGACCAGCGGCCGCGAGATCAATTCCACGGTATTCGCCGGGGCTGGCGCGCTTTCGCTGGCCGGGAGCGGTCTGGCGACCGCAGTCGGCGCGGTCTCGGCCACGAACCTGATCGCAGGGGGCACCTTTGCGCGCATTGGTGGCGCCGCCACCCTGATCCATGCGGCGACCGTCCATGTCGATGCGGCCGATGTCTCGGTGATCGACAGCACGGCCAATGCCGTGGCGCTCAGTCTGGCCGCCGGTCTGGGCGCGGCGTCGGTATCGGTTGCCGAGACGACCTCGCGCAACGAGATCCTGAGCGAGACGACCGCCGAAATCTCCCGAAACCCTGACGGGGCGGCACCGGGCGACACGCTTCGGGGCAGCGTGTTTGCCGTGGTGGACACCGTGCGCGTCCGGGCGACCGACACCGCCGCGATCCGCGCGCGGGGCGCGGCGGTCGGCCTTGCCGTGGCCGGGGGCCTTGTCGGCGTGGCGGTCAGCGGTGCGGGCGCGCTGGTCGAGAACCTGATCGGCACACGGACCGTGGCGCGCGTGGCGCACATGAATGTCGAGGCGGCGGTCACCATCGACGTCAAGGCGCTTGGCAGTGCCGTGATCGACGCGCGGGTGATTTCGGCGGCGGCCTCGCTCGGGGCGGGTCTGGCCGGGGCGGGGGTGTCCGTGGGCACGGGCCGCGCCGAGAACAAGCTCGGTGTGCGGCGCGACGGGCGCAAGGCGGGGGCCTTTACCGATGTCACGAACGCCGGTCTGACCACCGGGAACTTCTCGCTGACGCTTGAGTCGAACCTCCAGCCGATCGACAATGGCACCTACGCCCGCACCGTGGACGGGCGGCTGTTCCAGTACCTCGGCCCCGATGGCGGGCTGATCGACATGGCGGGCTTTGCCCCCGAGACCGATGCCAACTGGGGGCAGGTGGGGACCCTGACCAGCGGTGGTGAGGTCGTGCTGCCCGGCCCGGCCGATGTCTCCGAGCCCCTGATGGGCCTGATCGTCCAAAAGCTCGACGGCCAGACCCTGCGGTATTTCCGCTATGCCCCGCCGCCTGCCGCGCAGGCGGTGAATGCCGCGACATGGGCGGCGCTGGTCAGTCCGGCCCAGATTGCAGCGGCGGTCAATGCCGGCACGGCGGCCACGCTGGCCAAGGGCGACGTTCTGAAGCTGGACGGGGCCTATTTCGTCTATATCGGCAGCACGCCGATCAGCGCCCAGACGATCACGTCGGTGACCCCTGGTACGACCTGGCTGAAGGCAACGCTGCCCGATGGCACGGGCTATCACACCGATCTCGACCCCAGCCGCCCGTTCGATCTGAAACCGGGCGATTACCTGCGGGTGGAGGGCGCCCAGATCGACGGCACCACCTCGCAGCAGTTCCTGCTGTTCGGCGGGCCGGAAACCATAAGCGGGTTCAGCAAGACGGCATCCTATTATCAGGGTGCGGTCGAAGCGATGGTCCGCGGCGTCTCGCAGCAATGGCGCGAACGCTTTGGCGTCCTTCTTGTCGATCCGTCGCTGCCGGGCTTCATCGACGGCGCGGCTGTCGGTACCGGGAAAAGCGCCGCACCGGGCAGCATCCTGAAGGTGGTGGTCGATGGTGCCACGCGCTATTATCACTACACCGGCACCAGCGCCGTCACCGTCGACAGCGCGTTCCTGACCAGCCAGACCTATCTGAAGCCGCTTGCGACCGGGCAGAACGTCTGGATCGATGTCACCGAAGATGTCCTGCTGACCACGGACCTGATCGTGCTTGGGTCGGGGACCACGACCGTTGCCAAGGGCAAGGTCGTGCAGGTCGGAACCGGGAACGACATGCGGTTCTACGAACGCCTCTCGGCCGCCAGCCGGAGCGTGGATGCGGCCTATTTCGCCGGTGTCGCGGATGCCGATGGCCTGTGGGCCGAAGTGGCCGACGGGTCGACGACGGCATGGCGCGACGGGTCGATCGTGGCCTTCCCCTCCGACGGCCTGACGCTGCTGCGCCAGTACCGCAAGGTCGCCGGAGCGACGATCAACCCGGCCACCGACCTTGGCTGGACTGAAATCATTGCCCGTGATCCCGGTGCAGGGTTCGACATCGACACGCATTATCTGGCCCCGCGCGGCGTGCTGTCGGCGATTCAGACCGGCATGTTCGTGCGCGACCTTGATGGCAAGGTCTATCAGTACCAGGGCCCTGACCAGTCGTCGGTGAACCTGCGCACGATCGAGTTCAAGACCGACACCAACTGGATCGACCTGGCCTCGGGCGGTGGGGGCGGCGCGAACATCACCATCGAGGCGCGGATGGATGCGCGCATCGACGCGCGGGTGGATGCGATGGCGATTGCTGCCGTCGCGGCCCTCGGGGGGGCGACAAACAGCGTCTCGGGCGCCACGGCGACGAACGTGATCGGCCACCATGTCGAGACGCTGGTCACCAACGCTACAATCCGCGCGCAGGTCGGCGATGTGCGGGCCACGGCGACCGACCGCAGCCTCATCAATGTCCGGGTGAATTCTTCCTCCGTTGCGACGACGATCGGGCTGGGCGGCGGCTTTGCCTTTGGCATGGCCATCGCCACGGGGCAGATCACCGGCGGGCTGCGCGCCGAAATGACCGGCGGCAGCGTGAACACCCGCAACCTGACCCTGCTGGCCGATGACGTCCGCGTGGTCGATGTGGTGGCCGAAGCCTCGTCGATTTCGGGGTCGATCGGGCTTGCCATCTCGGGCGGCGGGGCGCGCGCCATCGTGCAGGACAGCGGGGCGCGGGTGGTGTCGATCACCGGCGGGGCGATCACGGTGTCGGGCAATGCCCGCGCCGAGGCGCTGTCAAAGACCGAACTGCGCGCCGGGATCGACGTGTCCTCGATATCGGTCGGCCTTCTGGCCATCGCGGCCTCGGGCGGTCTGGCCGAAATTGCGGCGGGCGGCACGCTGGCGGCGTCGGTGTCAGGGGCGACGATGACGGTGGGCGGCACCCTCTCGGTGCTGTCGGAGCGGCTGGGCACCAGCAGTGCCATCGCGCGTGGCATGACGGTGGGCACCACCGCCGGCATCGGCGCGAACACCGCGCTGGTGACAACGACCACGGCAGTCACCTCGACCGTCGGGGGCGCTGGCGGCACCTACACCCTGGGCGGGCTGCGCGTTGCGGCCAGTTCGGCGCCGAGCGATGGCCGGGAACTGGCACGCGCGGAAGCGAACGCCTCAGGTGGCGGTTTCCTGATCGGGGTGCAGTCAACGAACGCGACCCTCTTGAACCAGAGCGTCGTGCGCGCCGCACTGGTCGGCGCGGCCAGCCTGACCATCCGGGGCGCGGCTGCGGTCAGCGCCAGCTCCGACAGTCGCCAAAAGGCATTCTCGCGCGGGGTTGCAGGCGGTCTGGTGGGCTTTGGCGCCACCGATGCGACCGTCAGCGCCACCGCGCAGGTGCGCGGCGAGATCGAGGCCGGCGTCACCATCCTGCGGGCCGGATCGATGTCGATTTCGGCGGTGGCCAACGACGACAACGACCTCGACATCCTTGCGGGGGCCTACGGCCTTGGCGCGGGGGCTGCGGCCACGGGCCGGACGATTTCGGACGGTGTGGTGTTCGCGGGTGTCGCGGACGGCACAAGCAGCACCCGGGCCAGCCTGACGGTGGCCGGCGATCTGTCGGTTGCGGCCTCTTACGCATCTCTGCCCAATGGCAAGATCACCACCAGCGCGTTCGGCGCCATCGCCGGCGCGGGCGCCGCGATGACCCACAGCATCCGGGGCCGCGTCGATGCCGCCTTCGGCACCCATTCGCAGGTGACCGCCGGCCTGATCGACGTAACCGTGACCAGCCGTCTTGCGGGCGGCGGTTCGGTGGATGGCAAGACCGGCGGCATTGCCGCGGCTGCCAGCGCCTCCAGCACCACGACGGTGAACTTCATCACCCAGATGCGTTTTGGCGAGTCGTCCGTGGTGCGGACCACGGGCTACCGCACCAATGCCGGGACCTTTGTGGAGGGCGATCTGCGCACGATCGTGCGCAACATCCTGAGTTATACCGACAAGGTAAAGCTGGTCACCGGCGGCGCGCTGTCGGGCGCCGGGGCCTGGGGCCGGTTCGAGGCCTATACCGTCGATTCCCGCATCACCGTCGGCCGGAACGCGGTTGTCTCGGCCCAGGGCATGCTGGAGTTCGAGGCCTCGGGCGAGGGCAACACCTACCTGCAGTCCTATTCCGAGACCTTCGGGGCGGCGACCGTCGCCTTGGGCGCAGCGCGGACCTATGTCACGCCGACCCACGAAATCCTGTTCCAGAGCGGGTCGCTGACGCGGGCCGAAGGCAACATGTTCATCAGCACCGGCATCGACCGGAACCTGAACATGCCCGACCAGCGCTACGAATCCCGCGTCGACAATTTCGCCGGCTCGCTCATCCCGATTTCCGATCTCAAGACCGTCACGCTCTACGAGGCCAACAACCTTGTCCACATCCAGAGCGGCGCGCGGCTGGAAGGCGACAGCAACATCGACCTGAACGCCGACGGCTGGGGCGATGTCGGGGTCGAAGGCGTGGCCAAGGCGACAAACTGGACAAGCTCCTTCGGGGGCGGCAGCGTGGGGTCGGGCAATGGCCAGCGCCGTGCCGTGCTGTTTGGCGAAGTGCGCAACGACGGCCAGATCGCAACCGGGCAGAAGCGCTACAAGACACTGATCCTGAAGGTCGATTCCAAGGGCATCATCACCGAGGATTTCACCACGCTGGATTCGAAGGGTCGCACCTCCACCGGCGACATCCGCTTCGAGGTGCTGCGCGCGGGCTTGAGCGCACCGCAGTTCAAGGAAATCGAAAGCGCCAAGGCCAAGCTGCAACTCTATGTGGATTCGAACAACCAGGACCTCAAGAAATTCTACACCGCCCAGATCGCACGACTGGAGCAGGAACTTCTGAGCATGGGTCTGGCCGAACGGCGCGGAACCGCGGTGGTCCCCATCCTGTCCGAGGCAGACACCATTCTGGTGTATCCGGCCAACGCGCAGGCGGGCCGGGTGCGCGTCCTGTCAGATTTCCTGACGGGAACGGGCCTGTTCGACACGCCCAAGGATGCGCGGATCGAGATCGTGAGCAACACCCACGCCCAGCTGGAAATCGCCGGGCTGTCGATTCCCACCTTCAACGGCGGGGTCTATTTCAACGGCGAGGACGTGACGGCGCACGCGTCAAAGGCGCCGGGCACGCTGATTTCGGAAGAAAACGTCCGCAACCGCAACCGCAACAACCTGACCTACAACAACGATGACAACCTCGGGTCCAAGGACACGGCGAACCGGACGGTGGCCTTCACCTTCACGGCCGCGACGGTCAGCAAGGTTCTGGCCAATCCGGAAATCCGCATTTCGGTTGCCAATATCGCCAACTTCGTCAACCCCGTCACCGGGGCCATGCCGCCCAGCCAGTCGATCAACATCACCGGCAATATCATCGCGCCGACAGCACGGGTGGACATCGTCAACCCGTCGCGCGGCGGTTCGGTGAACATCGCCGGCCAGATCCAGGCGCGCGAGGTCTTCATTCAGGCCAAGAGTTCGATCAATATTGTCGGCGTGCTGATGTCGCATGTCGGCGGCGACCCGGTGGGCCAGTTCCTTGCCAGCGCCGCGTTGCTGCGAAACAGTCAGGGCGCGATGCCCACCACGACCGCAGCGGCCACGGCGTGGTACAACAGCCTGTCGATCGACGCCAACAAGCCCAACCTGCTGGCCGACCGGATCACCATCAACGCTGAATACATCAACGTGAATGGCCTGATCCAGGCCGGGAAGAAGGACTATGACCTCGTTCTCGGCACGGCCGAGCAGGCGCAGATCCAGCAGGCGCTCCGGTCGGACCGCAACTTCACGAACATCACCCTGTCGAACGACGATTTCGTGGCGATCTTCGACCGTCAGGCGCGCGCCCTTGTCATCAAGGAAATGCGTCCCGGCGGCGGCACGGTGTCTCTGACCGGGCATATCGTGAACACCGGCAAGGGCCGGATCGTCTCGCATGCCGCCTATCCGGAAATCCGCATCACCAACAACATGGCGCTGCCGAGTGTCGCGCTGAAACTGGAGACGCTGGACGTCAACAAACGCGGTGACGGCACGATCTATATCGACGACAAGGCCCGCGGGATCATCACGATCTACACCAAGAAGGCCGATGGAACGGTCGACATTGCCACGGCGAACCGCGTGACCGGCGTGGCCACGACGGCGACGGGCATTACCGCGACCAGCTATCAGCCGCTGGCCAACCAGCGCTATGCATGGTCGGTCGGGGAATCCTCGCGCACCCGCGAAACCGCGCGCTGGCAGACCAGCGGCTGGCTGTTCATCAACCTCGGGACCAACAACATTCCGGTTCCGCCGGTGACCCAGGTGCTGAACCGCGCGTTGATCCCGGATTCGAACTATTTCTATACCAAAAGCACCGCCGGGATGAGCGGCTCGATCACCCTGCCGAGCGACCCGTTCGCCAATGTCGCGGAATCGGGCGGCTATGCCTATACCTACACGCGCGATGTGGTGACCACGAGCGCGACCGACTGGAAGCAGACCTTTTACAGCGTCCGCAGCTCCTGGTACGGCAAGAAGACCTATACCTATCAGTACGAGCGCAACGTCGGCCGCTTCGTGACGCATTCGCATTCGATCGCGGCGGACCGGATGATCGAGATCGGCTTCCTGTTCAACGAGGTCGGCGTCATCACCATCAACGCCGGGTCCTCCAGCCTGATCATCGATGGCCAGCTTCGCAACGACCGTGGCACCACCACGCTGATCAGCCAGCGCGACATCCTGGCCCAGGCCAACCTTGCCTCCACCGTCGCCTTGGGGCCGGAGATTTCCACCGCCTCGGTGGGTGGCAAGGTCGTGTCGCTGACGGCGGGCGGCAATATCGGAACCGCGCGCGTGCCCTTGCCGGTGAACGTAAGCCAGGTCGCCGGGGCGCGGCTGGATGCCAAGACATCGGGCGGCAACATCTATGTGGGTCAGGCGGCGGGGAATCTGCCCGTCGGGCTGGTGACATCGCTCAACGCGACCACGGGCAACCGTGGCGCGGTGGTGCTCTCGGCCAAGGACAACATCTTTGCGGTCGACCAGACGCTGACCCCGCTGGGCGGGTTCCGGGCCGCCGTCATCGGGTCGTCCATCGACCTCTTGTCCACCACGGGATCGGTGGGCACCGCAGCCAACGTGATGAACATCGACACCGGCGGGGTCCGGGCCGAGGACCGGCTGACCGTGCTTGCGGTGACATCCGCACATATCCGCGAGGTTTCGGGCGACCTGCGGGTGAACCGCATCGATGCGGGCGAGACGAACAACATCTTCCAGCCGGTTGCCGACGTGGTGATCTATGTCCCGACGGGTGGCCTGATCGACAGCAACGCCCGCGCCACGGTCGACACCCGCGCGATCGAGGCGTTGCTCGGCGGCGTCTGGACCGACATGCAGCTGACGGCCGGAACCGGTGCGCTGCAAAAGCGCGAAGACGCCAAGTCCCAGCTGCGCGCCGCCAAGACCCGCGAATACCAGACCTACTGGCGCTGGCGCACGCAGCATGGCGAAGCGGCCTATCTGGCGGTGATGGGCGGCAGCGATGCGGCCTTCGTGTTCGCCGCCTCGGAAGAGGAAGGGCTGCGCGACTTCTACGCCTCCCGCGCCAGGGCGGTGAACCCGGCCCTGAGCGATGCAGACGTGCAGGCAGAGGTCGACGCCCAGCTTGCGGTGCTGCGCACCACCCGCGCCGAACAGTTCCGCACCCTCGATGCCCGTTACCGCAACGCCACCTATGGCACCGTGTCGGGCACTGCCGATGCGGGACAGACGGTTCTGGTCAACTGGTCCGGCGTCAGCCGCAGCGTCATCGCCGGCGCTGATGGCACATGGTCGATGGCGTTCAGCCGCGACGAGCTGCTTGGCCTTGACGGAACCACCGTGCCCGGCGACCCGGCGCTGATCGGCGCA
Source organism: Gemmobacter sp. (assembly GCA_030683915.1). Taxonomy (GTDB): domain Bacteria; phylum Pseudomonadota; class Alphaproteobacteria; order Rhodobacterales; family Rhodobacteraceae; genus Wagnerdoeblera. Next base: position 14,502 of record JAUXPG010000350.1, on the reverse strand, counting down.
GGCAGCCTTGGCGCGGTGATCGAGCGCGTGACGCTCGATGCCTTCAACGACAACTATGCCGAGCCGCTGACCCAGCGCGAGATCGACCGGATCGAGGCGTCGATCAAGATCTGGACCGAGGATGAACTGCTTTACGGGTTCGGCGTCGGCATGCTGAACCCGGTCAGCGATACCCGGACCTCGATCGAGGCGCCGAACATCGCCGCCGGCAAGCTGAAGATCGTGGCGCGCGATGCGGTGGGCGTGACCTCCGGCTCGGTGCTGATCGACATGACCAAGCCCTTGAGCATCGACAGCCGCATCCTTCTGGCCGCCGCCGAGCGTCAGGACATCAACTTCCTGCTGACGGATCAGGTTTCCTCGACGGTGAACTTCAACGCCTCGACCCGGACCATCACGCGCGTCAGCGGGGATGGCAACTGGCACACCATCTTCAAGGCGGGGGACATCCTGCAGGTGGATGGCAGCTCGCCGAACGCCACCGAAACCGCGCTTTACACCGTGCAGTCCGTCACCGCGAACACCATCGTCGTCAGCGCTGCAGGATCCAAGCAGATCCTGGTCACCGAAGTGAGCATCGCGGTCAAGATGTCGGCCGTGGCGCTCAACCCGCTGGGCGAACAGGCCAACGCGCTGGTCACCTTTGCCCGCACCGGCGCCTCTACGGGCACCATCACCCGCACGGCGGGCCAAAGCTTTGCGGCCTTCCAGATCGGCGACCGGATTGTGGCGTCGAACCTCAGCCCGCTGGTCGAAGGCTTCTCCGATGCCGCGATCCGCCCGTCGCAGAACGTGAACAGCGATGCGACCGCCTATGTGATCACGGCCATCAGCGCCGATGGCAACACACTGACCGTCACCACCACCGCCGCCGACGGCATCACTGCCGAAGCCGGTATCGCGATGTCCTTCCGCACCGTGGTGCCGATCAAGTACATCGAAGTCGTCCTGCGCGAGGATTTCAACGTCGACATCACCGGACGGATCGATGTGACAGCGGGCGGGGATGTGTTCCTCGGCTCCGAAACGACGATGAACCTTGGCCTGATCGAGGCCGGGGGCGCCACGCGGCTGAAAACATCGGGCAGTATCTACAGCCTCAACACGGGCACGTCGAACAGCGTGGTCGCGCGTGGCTCGCTGGTGTTCGAAGCCTCGGACGGGCAGATCGGGTCTTTCGCCAACCGGGTCTGGTATGACCTGACGGATGCGACCCGCGACATGACGGCGCGGGCGAGCGGCGATATCTGGCTGGGCAAGACAACCGGCGACATGCGGATCGGCACGGTGTTTTCCTCGGGCGGGAGCGTCGATCTCTGGGCGGCGGGGGGCAGCATCATCGATGCCGTGGCCCGCGACTTCGTCAACATCGAAGCGGGCGACATCCGCATGCGGGCGCAAGGCTCCATCGGCAGCACGGACAACCCGTTCGAAATCAAGGCCCGGGGCAATGGCTCCGCCGCCGGCATGGGCTGGGTCACGCTGCTGGCCGGGGGCAACATCGTCCTTTACCAGGAGGGCGATCTGCACGTCCGCAGCATCCTTGCGGAAGGCGACGTGAAGCTGACCGCGATGATGTCGATCTTTGATGGGGCCGACATCGCCGATCCCTACGCCATCTACGCCACCAGCGAGACGTCCGAAAGCCGCCCGCGTGCCGACATCTACGGCAACAACATCACCCTGCGGGCCGTCAACGGCTTTATCGGGCAGGCGGGCAATGATCTGGACATCGACATGGCGCGCAACGCCATGGGTGTGCTGACCACCGAAAGCTTCCTCGACACCTACATCATCCAGGTGGCCTCTGATGGGGTCGGCAAGGGCAACATCTATCTCAACACGGTGCAGACCAGCAGCGCCATTGCCCAGCTCAACCGGCTCGTGTTCCGCGAGGCGCTGGCCTCGGGCGACCGGATCACCGTGACGCTGCAAGGCATCGCCGTCGCCTACACCGTGCGGGACGAGGACCTGCGCGCCGGGACCGGCGCAGCCGTCGCAGGTGACAGCCTGATTGCCCGTCAGAACGTGGCCACGCGGATCGCAGCCTTGGTGAACGCCAACGCGCAACTGCTTGACCACCTGACCGCGACGGTGGATGCGGTGCGGGGCGAGGTCGTGCTGACGGCGCGGCGTGCCGGGTTCGGCTTCTCGGCCATGGCCTCCATCCAGTCCAGCACAGGGGGCGCCGAACTTGTGACGGTCGAGCCCAACGATGTCGGGCGCACCGCGTTCATCACGTCGAACAATGCCTCGATCTACAATGCCGTGGGCCGCACCGCGGACGACGAGCGGATCGTGAACATCACCGGCGGGCGGACCTATCTTGTGGCCCGCAAGGACATCGGCGAATTCACCAACCCGATCTATACCCGGATCGGCGTGCTGCAGGGCCGGTCGACCGAAGGCAACACCTATATCGCCAACTCGGGCGAACTCGATGTCCGCTCCATCCTCGGGGGCACCGGCATGGTGGCGGGCGGCGCGATCATGGTCACCGCGGCCTCTCCGATCACCATCGTGAACAGCGTCGATGCCGTTGGGGACGTGCATTATGTCTCGAACGACAGCTTCGGCGAGAACGCGGACTCCATCCGCGTGGTGTCCGGCATCACCATCCGCTCGCGCGAAGGGGCGATTCGGTTCGACTCGGGAGACCACTTCATCCTTGAACAAGGCGCCACGCTGGATGCGTTGCGCGACGTGATCATCAACACCGACTATGACGTGATGAACACCGACGATCAGCGCGGCGGCGACGTCACCATCTCGGGCACGATCATAACCCGGGGCGTGACTGCAAACATCGCCGCGCCGGGCGAGACCGTGGTCCTTGGCCGTACGGCGGGCGATGTAATCATCCGCACCAGCCGGTTCGGTGATGACACCGTGACCATGACCGGCACCCTGACCATCGCGCGTGATCTGTCGATCAGCACGTTTGGCGGGAGCGACAAGATCGTGGTGAAGACCGCTCTCTCAGCCGCGAACATCTATATCTACACCGGCAACGGAAACGATATTCTGGAAATCGAGGGCAATCTGAACGCCTTCGGTTACATCTTCCCGATCCCCACAATCCCGGCGAATGAAACCGCGGCACAACGGACCGACCGTCAGGCGCTCCAACGCGGCGATGTGGTCCTTGATTTTGGTGACGACGGCGACGTCGAGGACCGTGTTGTTATCACGGGCAAGATCACGGCCACACGTGACATCATGGTCGCCAAGCTGCCGCAGACGACGTTCATCGCGCCGGAGCGCGACCTCTATGTCGTGCGCCGCGGTTTCGGCCTGACTGTCGCGCCGGCAGGGTCCGCGCAGGCCATTACGTCGGGGATCACGGCGGCGATGACGCTGTCGAACAGCGGCATCCTTGGTCGTGCAACGGCGGCGGCGGGCACCTTCGAAGGGTTGCGTGCAGGCGACCAGATCCGCATCACGCAAGGCTCGATCGTGAACGTGCAGGTCGTGAAGTCGGTCGCGGAAGACGGCAGCATGGTCGAGTTCACGACCGGCCTGCCGGGCGGCTTTACCCTCGGGGAGACGACAACGGTCCGGATGGACGTAAAGCTTGATGCGAATGCGCGGATGATGGTCGGGGATCGCCTTGTGGTGGTCACTCCTGGCGGCACGATCCAGCCGGGAACCCTGCGTGTGGCGCAGATCGCCGATGACGGCTACCGTCTGGTCATGACGGCGGATTCGACTCGCCTTCCGACCGGCTTGGTCCGCGATGCCTTCGACCGTCTTTATTCCCTGCAGCTCGATCCGTCACAGCCTGTGACAGTGAACCCCGGTGATACGGTACGGTTCTATTTCGAAGGCCGTCCCTTCATCTACACCTACAGGGGCATGATGCCCCAGACCTACGACCTACGGTCGCTGACTGCGACTGACCTGCTCATGGATGCGGCGAACTGGTTTGTGACACCTGCCAGCCAGTACCCCGCCAACACCGGCGTGCTGGTGTTCGAGGTCAAGGACGGCGGAAACCTGATTTCAGGACGCGACATCGTGTTCTGGACGGGCGGAGGCGAGGACAGCATCGTCACCACCGGCGCCTTCGATGCCGGGCGTGATCTGACGATGCAATTGGGCGGCGGCGAGGATACGCTCCAGATCAAAGGTTCCATATCCGACGGGTTCGGCCAGCCGGCATATTCGATCGTCGCGCGGGGCGGGGCCGTGCTGATTGACATTGGTTCGTCGTCTTCGGGGAGCAGCCAAGCGGTCATTCTCGACGACGGCGGCATCCGGGCCGGGACAGACGTGCTCTTGCGCGCCTCGGGGGACGGCGACCTCGCTCTGGACGTGATCGGCCAGATTGTCGCCGGGCGGGATATCATCGTGACAACCGGCGGGGGCGACGACACGCTCGATTTCCGCACGTCGCTGGAGGCGGGCCGAAACCTGACCTTCCTGACTGGTGCGGGATCTGACCAGATCCGCGTCCAGAACAGCGTTATCGCCGGAACCGGCAGCTTGACGGTGGATCTGGGCACCGGATCCAGCGGAACGCGTCAGCGGTTCGAGGTCAAAGACGGCGACATGACTGCGGGTCTTGACGCTACCATTCTGTCTTCGGGCTCGACCGGGACCGACATTCTGGTGCAGGGCGGCATTCTGCCCAACGACAAGCCCGACGGTGATATCACCGCAGGGCGTAACGTGCTGATCCAGACCGGCAGCGGGAACGATACGCTGCGGGTCACCGGGTCGGTCACGGCCGGGTCGGCGCGGCTGCCGGGTGCGGCGAATTCGCTGGTCGTGGATATGGGTGCCGGGATCGACAGCATTCTGATCGATCGCAACGTCATCAGCACCACAGGTTTGGTGCGGCTTGACTTGGGTGCAGGTCCGACCTCGGCGCCATCTGTAGGTACACCGGGCGAAACCTTGCGTGTTCTCGGCAACATCAGTGCGGGCACTTCGCTCAGCCTGTTGAAGTCGGGCTTTGCTAACGCGCTTATCGACGTGACGGGCAAGATTACGGCTGGCACCTTCGTGCTGGTCCGGACTGGGGCCGGCGATGACCAGGTCTATCTGCGCGACGATGTTGCCGCAGGCACCGAGGTTCTGGTGGATACCGGGACGGGCCGCGACGTGGCGACCATGTTCAAGAAGGTTTCGACAGAAACCGGCGATATCCGGTTCGACATCGGGATCATTGCGTCGGGTCAGGCGCAGCTGAACCTGCAACAGGCATTGACTGCCGGGCGGGATATCCTCGTGTCCAACACGGGGCCTGGGGCCTTGCTGATGACGGTGAATGCCCTGATGCAGGCCCGACGCAATGTGGTGATCACGACAGGCAGCGGCGGGGATGTGTTGACCTTCAACGCTGTAATGCGGGCCATCGAAGGTGACTTCCTGATCCAGACGGGCGCTGGCGGCGACCTGATCGATGTGCGCGCATCTGGCGGGATCGAAAGTGTCGCTGGCAATGTCACGATCGACTTCGGAACCGATGACGGGGCGGTGAATGCGCTTGTTGCTGCGGGGACCATCCTTGCAGGCAAGCAGCTTTTGGTGCGCAACACCGGCAACAGCACGACGCGGATCGAGTTGACCCAAGCGCGGCTGCGGGCCGGGCGCGAGGGGATGTTCTTCCTTCTGGGTGACGGAAATGACCAGATCGATCTGGATCGAGCCGATCTGGACAGTCGGGGGGATCTGCGGATCGAAACCGGAACCGGTCTGGACCGGATCTGGATCGAGGGCGGCATCCTGAAAGCCGCCGAGCTTCTGGAGGTGCAGACTGGCGAGGGCGCGGATGACCTGCGGATCGGGCTTTCTGCGGTCGAGGGCCGGACTCTGCGCTTCGACCTGGGGAACGGCGACGATTATCTGCTGTTCGTTGACTTGGTGCGGCTGACCGGCAACGCTTCGATTCTAGGCGGTAACGGCGCTGACGTGATCGAGATCGTGCGGCTACCGAACCAGGCTGCAGGTGACAGGCTGGTGGTAAATGGTGGGGCAGGCGCAGACCAGGTGAACATCTTGACCCATGGCAGCCAGGCCGGGGCCGGGATCAATTACCGGATCGAAGTACTGGACAGCGGCACGTCGAAAACCGAACTCGACCGTCTTCTCGTGCAGGGCACGGCGCAGGATGACGTGATCCTGTCGCGGGCGGGGGTGGTGGCGCTGTTGCATGGCACGCCCGATCAGTTCCGGGCGGGTCTGCCCGCGACTTCGGCCGAGCAGATCATCTACAACGAAAACCAGAATGGCGGGCTTTGGCTCAGGGCCGAGGGCGGCGACAACCTTGTCGTGTTCGAGGACACGACCACGACGACCGTGCTCGAGACCGGCAACGGGTCCAACCATGTGGTGGTGGGGCAGGTCTATCTGTCGGCCCCCGCTGTCACGGCGGACTTCCTGACCGGGCGCCCCTTGACCGGCGTGCAGACGCTGGCCGTCGATGGCGGCTGGATCAGCCCCGGTGTGGCCCATGCAACGCTGATCCGCACCGGATCGGGCAGTGACCGGATCGAGGTGAACGCCAACGCCGCACGCTTGCGGATCGAGACCGGCGCAGGCGAAGATCACGTGATCCTGCGTGCCTTCTCGCGCGGGGCCGAAACCACGGGCGAGACGCGCTACCTGCTGAATGCCGAGGTGGATCTTGTCGCCGGCGACGGGGTCGACCGGGTCGAGGTCCACGGCACCGAACGCCCGGATACGATCCTGCTTGAACCGACGCAGATCCGCGGTGCGGGGCGCACGGTGAACCTGTCGGGCACCGAAGAGCGAATCGTGATCGACGGGCGTGGCGGCGACGACACCATCCACCTGCACGCAACGCGTGCAGGTAGCCTGACCGAAGTGTTCGGCGGCACCGGATCGGATGAGGTGGTGATCTCGGGCGCGGTGGTTGGCCTTGTCGGGGCGGGACGCAGTGCATTGGGTGGGACAACGGGCGGTATCGGCGGCCCGCAGCTTGTCAGCATGGCGCCTGTCAGCTTCGCGTCGTGGCTGACCCAGCATCCGTTCGCAGCGGCAGTGACCGCAGATAGCCTTGGCTCTGCGCTGGTCGATCCGATTGCGGCACCAGGGGTTCTGGAACGTCTTGCAGGTGCGATGCGCCTCCACGGCGGCGCAGGTGCTTCGGACCCTCTGTCCCGTCCGATTGGGCTTCCAGGGGAGAGTGGGCGAGGACAGATCGCACTGCCGCGCAGTTTCGCAACCGATGCCGGGTCGATTGACCGGCTGTCAGTGCAGGCACAGCTGGCCACGCGTGATCTGACCGGGCGGATCGATGCGGCGACGGTGGCCGGTCAAGCATTCCTTCGGCTGACCGGGTTGGATAAGCCCGCAGCGGCGGTGACACTGGTCCAGGCGGGCGTTACGGATGCTGCGGTGAGCGGCCTTCTGGCGCGGGGTTTCGAGACCTCTGAACTGTTCCTTGGTTCCGGCAACGACCGTCTTGACATCGTCCATCTTCCCTCAACCTCCGACAGTACGGTCCGGAGCGGTGTGACGGCGATTCATGGCGGTCCGGGCAGCGACACTCTGACCGTGACGCGGATCGATGACGCGCAGGCTGTTGTGCTTTACGGCGACAGCGAGCGCGACCATGCGTTGTATCCGGGCCTGTCTGTCGAAGGCGGCGGCAGTTTCGGGATGGGCGCGACTCTGTCTCCCGGAGCGGACCTGATCGACCTGCGCCAGCAGGTGGGTGGGTATGTGCTGGCCGATGGCGGCGCCGGGAACGACACACTTCTCGCTGGTCTGGTTGGCGCGGTGTTCATCGGCGGGGCCGGGAACGACAGTCTGAGCGGCGGCGCGGGCGACGATCTGGTGATCGGTGACGGCACGCTGCGGTTCGACCGGATCACCGGATTTGTCACGATCGAGGCGCTGACCACGGCGGGCAACGACACGATCCACGTCGGCAATGGCAACGATATTGCCTTTGGCGACCACGCAACGGTCGCAAGCTTTGCCGCGTGGAACGGGGCACGCCCCCTAACGCTGACCAGCGCGGGTGGCGGAGGTGCCGACACGATCACTGCGGGGACGGGCCGAAACATCATCGTCGGCGGTGGCGGGGCGGACCTGATCACCGCCACGGCTGATGCTTTCAACATCGTCTTCGGCGATGGCGCGCGGATCGTCCTTGCGGCGAACGGCACGTTGCAGGAACTCGAGACGCGGGCGCAAACCGGCGGAGCGGGTGACACGATCTCGTTGGGTCAAGGCGGGTCGCTTGTGTTTGGCGGGGAGGGCGCGGACAGCATCACCGCATCCGGCGGCCATAACCGGATCTTCGGGGATTTCGGACGCGCCGTTTTCGCCAACGGTGTACTGGACCGTCTGATTTCACTCGCTGGAACCGGCGGCGGGAACGACACCATCACCACCGGCACCGGCAATGACATCATTCTGGGTGGCCATGGCGATGACCGGATCACGACATCGGGCGGGCAGAACATCCTGTTCGGCGACCATGCCGAAATTTCGGGTCTGGCGGCAGGTCTTGCCCTGCCGGTGCAGAACGGGACGCTGGCGCTGCATTCGATCCTGACAGCGGCCACCGAAGGCGGCAACGACATGATCTTGGGCGGCGCGGGCCGTGATCTGATCGTGGGCGGGCAGGGGGCGGACACGCTGCGGGGCGGTCTGGGCGACGATGACATCATCGGCGGCCATTTCGTGGATGCGACACGGCTGAACCCGTCGGGCCTTGCGCTGGCCGATGGCAACAACGTCATCGACGCGGGCGAAGGCGCCGACGTGGTGCTTGGTGGGCATGGCCTGATCCGGGTGCGCGCCCAGCAGGTCGATCCGCGGATCGTGACAGCCGGCACCACCACCCCGCAGGCCGATCCGACCGGGCGGCTTATTCGTGACATCGCGCTGCACATCGACCCGGCGCATGACACCAGCCGTTTTGGCAGCAACACGATTGCGGGCGGTGCCGGCAACGACATGCTGTTCGGCGGGCAGGGCAATGACCTGATCCTTGGCGACGCAAGCCTTGTGTTCACGGCTGCGGGCGCGCTGGACCTGCGGACGGGGGTAAACCCGTCGGCGCTGACAGGCGATGCGGTCTATGCCTACCTCGACAGCGACGGCAGCGCGACGGCGTGGCAACTCTGGGCGGACCGGACATCGACCGACTTTGGCGTGTTGATGTACCGTGATCTCAACGGCGGGCGGGAGTATCTCTACGCGACCGGCACAGCGGCCAGCGGCGGGCGGTCGGACTTGGTTCTGGTACGGCCTGGTGCGACAGCGTTGCCGACGGTTGCGGGGATGAACTACATCGAGGCCGGCCCCGGCAATGACGTGGTGATCGCTGGGCGCGGACAAAATGACGTCGTGGGCGGCAGTTCGTCGCTTTACGGCGGGCATCTGGCCTCGCTGATGATCAGCGATCCCTCCAACCCGACGGCTCCGCCGCAGCCTGCGCCGGCCGCGCGGGCCGGCTCGAACGTGCTGATCGCAGGCTCTGGCGATCCGCTCGATACGGCGACGGTCAACGGGACTGTAATGGCCGGCGGCCACGCGACGCTGCGGCGGGAAGTCGAGGGCGGAGCCTTCGCCCAAGTCAGTGGCGGCACGCAGGCGGCACAAGTGATCCGCCGCGCGATCGAAATCGCACAGGCGATGCCGTTTGGCGGCGAGATGAACCGGCTGTTCGGCACCGGCGGGGCGAGCGAACTTCTGGTGCGCCAGAACACCGGCGATATCCTTTACGGGCGCCCGGCAGGCCCGCAGGCGTTCAATCAGACAGGTCAGCACCGCGTGATTGCCCGCCAAGATCAATCTCTCGGGGTGCTTGTCGGTGAAATAGACCGCCGTGCCCCCGCACTTGCGGCGGCGGGCTTCACAGGGTCCGCTACGACGGTGGATGTCCGCGCTTCACAAAGCGCCTCGATGGCCGGGTCTGTTCCGGTCCATCTCTACAATCAGGGTACGGGCCGGTTCGAGACGGCAACGCCGGGCGCGCGCCCGCTGAGCAGCGGCGCCAGCCGCGTGATCGACATCACGCCTCGGTCGGGGACGGGCGGATATGCCTATGTCGATGATCGAGGCGGGGTATGGCTGCGCAGTGGACTTGTCGCTGAGCGTACAGGCCAGACTGGCGAGACGGATTCAGGTGGCGGACAGACGCCGACGTTTGCGACGATCGGAATGTCTGGGAAGGTCATTGTTCAGCCAGCGATGGTTGGCCAGCCGATCCGTGTTGAGTTTGGGACTACGATTGCAGACGCGGTAATCATGCTGACGGGCACGACGGCGACGTGGGCAGATCCGTTCACGTTGCGTGTTGTGGAGCGAGATGCGACGGGCTTCAGCTTCGTTTTCAAGGAGTGGGAATATCAGGACGGTCGCCGGAGCGCACCAGAGACGGTGAACTGGGTAGCTGTTGCGGCAGGTGTGCATGTTCTGGAAGACGGTCGTGTGATCGAGGCTGGAACGGTCCTTGCGGATACCACGAGCGGGTCTGTGTCGTTCTCGGCGCAGTTCGGTTCCGGCGCGCCAGCGGTGATGACCTCGGTGATGTCGCGGTTTGATCCGACAGCTGTGGACAGCGATCCCTTGAACGTGACCTCATCGGGGTTCGATGTGCGCCTTCAGGTGGAGAATGCGCGTGCAGGCGTGAGCCGGAGCAAGGAACTTGTGGGTTACATCGCCTTTGGATTGGGCGGGAACGTCCAGCTTCTTTCCAACGTGCGGAACTCTGCGAGCACCTTCGCGGCCGTGGGCCTGACAAATGCTGTGTTCATTGCGGACACGCAGACGCTGCGGGAGGCGGATGCACAGGTTCTGGCTCTTTTCCGTCAGGCAGCGACGTCAACCCAGTTGTTTGTGTCCGAAGAGCAGTCACTACCGAACAGCACCTTCCGGCCAATGGGCGAGACGGTCGGGATTGCGGCTTTTGAGGCCGGGACCCTGAAGGGCAAGCGCACGGGCAATGCCGCCTGGGTGACCCCGGAACAACTGGCGGCCGCGCAGGCTGCTGCCCAAGTTCCGTTCGGGGTCGTCGTCGGTACTTCGGGCAAGGTGATTATCCAGCCATCGATGGCGGGCAAGCAGATCCGCGTCACCTTTGATACACCCACCGAGAACCCCGTGATCGTCCTGACCGGTACCCTGCCGAGCTGGGCGGAATCCTACGCCTTGAAGGTCGTGTCGCGCGATGCCACCGGCTTCACCTTCGTCATGCAGGAATGGGAGGGCACGACGGCATTGCGGCAGCAGGCCGTGACCATCAACTGGCTGGCCATCTCGGCAGGGGTGTACCGGCTTGCGGATGGGCGTGTGCTCGAGGCAGGCACTGTTCTGGCCGACCACCAGTCGGGTGCGGTCACCTTTGCGGGAACCTTCGCAACGGCGCCGGTTGTGCTGACGACGGTCATGTCCTCGCTGGATGCAAGCCCGGTGGACAGCGACCCGATCCTCGTCGGCACCACCGGAGCGCAGATCCGGCTGCAGCAGGAAGAAGCGCGCCTTGGCGTGCGCGCCCCCGAAGTGGTGGGCTACATCGCCATCACGGCCACCGGCACTGCGGGCCTTAGGGCCAATGTGACGGGTCCGACTTCGGTGTCCTTCGGACGCGAGGTGACGGATGCCGTGGTACTGGCAGATACGCAGACCCGCAACGACGCGGATTCGCAGACCGTGCACCTGACCGCCCAATCGACCACCGGAACAGCGTTTTCCACGGTCGAGGACAGTACGAAGGACCTTGAGAAGATCCGCACCTTCGGCGAGGTGGTAGGCTATGCGGCGTTCGAAGCGGGTGCCGTGCGCGGCATCCGGACCGGCGACGGCATGCTGGTGACGGCGGCGCAGCTTTCGGCCGCGCAGCAGCTGGCGGCGCAGATTGCCGCGATGGCCTACACCGGAATCGGGCAGGCCGGGTCGGTAATGGTCAACGTGATGAGCGCCGCCGATCTGCAAACGCCGATCCGGGTCAACTATGCGGCCCCCATCCGGGATGCCGTCATCATGCTGACCAGCGAAAACAGTCTATCGCGCTACACGGTCCGCGTTGTCGGGCAGGACGACACCGGCTTCTCGTTTGTTGTGGAGAACTGGACGAACCAGTTCGGCTTCAGCCTGATGAACGCGAAGGTGCAGTGGATCGCCCTTTCGGCAGGATCCTATGAACTCGAAGATGGACGGCGGCTGGAAGTTGGCCGGGTCTCGGCAACAGACAGCAGTGGGACAGCTAAGTTCGCCACTGCCTTTGCTGCGGCGCCCGTTGTCATCACCACGACCCAGACGCGCAACGATATGCGGGCGGTTGACAGTTCGCCCATGTCAATCACCGCGACGGGCTTCGAAGCGCGGTTGCAGTCCGAGACGGCGGGGCTCACCCGTCCAGCCGAAACGGTGGGCTACTTTGCCTTGTCGCAAGGCGGCACGTCGACGAGCAACGGCTTTGCTGACGTGGTGTCGAGCATGGGAAGCAACACCCAGTTGTGGACGCCACCCTTTGATCTGAGCGACCGGGTGATCCTGATCGATACCCAGACCCGGAATTCGACCGCGACGGTGGTGGCCAAGTACTCGCTGATGTCACCTTGGATCAACCTGCACCTGGAGACGACCATGAGTAGCTGGCCGGCCATCGAGAAGATCGGCCTCGTTGCCTTCAAGACGGGAACGATCAAGGCCCGGAAACTCTAACACATTGCCGACTGCCCGCCCGGAAGGCGGGCAGACGCACCAGCCACCGGACAGCCCTCATGCCGCGCCATCACCCCGCCGCCCAGCAAACATCGCAGCGCTGCTGCGGTCTTGCGTGCATGCTCTCCGGTCGCTGCTCGTGAACGGCGGTGAAATCAGCCCCATCGAGCATCTGCGGAATACCGAGGAGACCCTGCTTTCGGACCTTTCCGCGCTGATCGTCCTTGGCGCGATCTTTGGACGAGCGGCCCCCTCAGGTGATGCCGGGCTTGCCGGTCTGCGGGCCGACCTGCCGCCATCCGCAGTGGCGGTGCTGACCCGCGCCGGGGTCATCGGGGCAGACGGGGGGGTAACCGCCCGGTTTGCCGCGCTTTGGCAGGCCCGTGGCCCGGCCCTGCTGGCCCGGATCGATTTCATCCTGAAGGCCACACGCGACCTGATCGACCATGGTGATGCCCTGCTGGCGGACCCCGCACGCTTCATGCAGCGCGCCTCGGTCTTTGCGATGTTCGATTACAGCCGGGGGTTCGAACCGGGACCGGCGGCACGGGCCGATACCGAACGCTGGACCCGCTATGTTGCCGCGCTGTCCGATCTGGAAGGTCCGCCGCTGTCCGAGGCGATCGCGGCGCTGGTCGCGCCCACCCGCCCGCTCCGCATCCTCGAGATCGGCGGCAATATCGGCGCCTTTGCCGCACATCTGATACGCCGCCTTCCGGTGGCGGATTACACGATCCTCGATATCCCGCAGGTCTGTGCCATCGGTGCCGACCATGCGCGGGCCGCAGGTGTGGATGTCCGGTTCCGCCCCGGTGACATGCATCGCATGGCCTGGAGCGACGGAGGCGTTGCCCGGCCGGATTGCATCGTCTTGAAGTCCGTGCTGCACGACTGGCCGCTGGATCGCGCGCGTCAGGTTCTTGAGCGGGCGCTGGAGGCGGTCGTCCCGGGAGGGCAGGTCGTCATTGCCGAACGCTGTGCCTTCCGGGCCGAAAACCTGGGCCTGCCAGCCGCCTCCGACGCGGCGAACATGGTCTTCGCGCCGTTTTACCGGGACGCTTCCGTTTACAAGGGGCTTCTGCATGCCCTCGCCCCTTCGATCAAGGTCGATGTCACGCCTGTTGTGCTCGATATGCGCTGGTTCGTCATGGTGGCGACGCGATCATAGCGCCAGTTCGCACCCCGCGGTTTCGCGAAGTCGGCCTGCGGTAGCAGTTCGATTATGAGCAGAACACAGCCGCTGCGCCACGCCCGTTACGTCTGGAGGTCGCGCTCATGCGGGCGCGCGGATCTTTGCCGGCATGGGTGAACTCTGTGCGCGAACGGCAAACGCGGCATCGAGCACGACCCGGGTCGGACACCCCAGAAGATCAAGCAGCACATGCAGCCGCCGGTCAGGATCGATCCGGTCAATCGAGGTCACGAACTCCGCGAAAGGCCCGCTGATGATCCGGACGTCATCCCCCACGGAGAAGTTTTCCTGCACCGGGCGCAGCACCCCGTCCGGGCCACAGCGCGCCATCAGCCCCGCCACGATGCCGGGAGGGACGGAACTGGGACCCTGATCGCCGAAGCCCACGATCCGGGACACACCTTGCGCCATCCGGACTGGTTGCCAGATCGGGTGGCCGTGGTCCATGCCAACGAAGATATATCCCGGAAAGACCGGACGCATCTCGGTGATGACACGTCCACGCAAGCGCCGTTGGGCTGTTGATTTTCACCCAGAACTGAGCCGGTTTTTTCACCGAGAAGTGAGCCACCTCTGATTATGGATTTTGGTTCATGCTGGGGTCAAGGGTGGGTTTGTCTCCTTCTTTTTTCGGGCTGCGGCGGCTGAGCTTGCCTTGA